>JBAUOX010000314.1:0-31635 GCA_049579985.1 Isosphaeraceae bacterium
GGCGTCTACTCGGTTTGTTCTGATCCGACGCTCGGTCGCTCAGGATCAGGGAGCGTGGATTATCGATTACCAGTTGCGGCACACGAGCCCGACGGGGGTAATTCTCTCACATTCAGAGATCGGATCGGTTGTCGAGGGATGGGTCTCAAACTCGCGGGTGGCCAGTCATGCCGTGCCCCGACTGTCGCGCGTGACAGTCAGCGGCGCCTCGGCGGCATCGGGCGCCGGTGACGTGATTGTCTCGAGCGATGAATCACAACGGTGCCGCGAGCGCGTCGTCATATCGGCCTGGGCCGATGATGGTCCGCTTCCGGAGAGCGATCCAGCGTCATTGGTAAGCTTGGCCCCAGGAGCCGTGGTTCACCTTCGGCTCCGGCTCGAGCATCAGCATGTTCTCTATGGTGATTACGATCCACTCCTGGGTGTACGGACCGTGGTGCTCACCCTGGGATCGTCCAGTCTTCGCGACCAGGTCGCGCTCGATCGCGAGCACTACCTGGCACAGCCAAAGTACTCCTGGCCCGAGCCCCCCGACGATCGTCGCGATACTCGCCATTTCGTCTCGTCTCCCGACAGCCTCCATCTCGAAGCCCACATTCCTGGACACCAATACTATCGCTACCCGGAGCGCCCGGTTCGTTATGGCACCAAGATGCGCCTGCGGTTCTGGTATCTGATTGCCGCAGGGACTGAGGGGGAATGCCGGGCTCGGCTGGCCCAGTACAAGGATACACCCACCTCCTGGCGCGTTCTTTCTCAGGGCGGCTTCGAACAGGTTCTGGAGACTGTCGGCCGCTGGACGAAAGTAGAGCGGGTCGTCCGTGCCGAGTCCGAGGCCACGACAGTGGCCCTCGACTTTCGGATCGTGCCCGAGACCAATGTCGGCGAGATGTGGATCGACGACGTGAGCCTCGAACCGGTCGGTAGCTCGACCACTGCGGACAGCCCGTGAGCAGAGATCGCGCGAATCGCCCCTTGCAGGCCGGCGAAATGCCGGAGTATCACGGAATGGCGGTTCACCGCCTCTGATTGACCCTCGCTACCTGCTCGGGCCCCGGCTTATGGTTTCGCTCCGGACGGTTGTGACAAGCCCATTCTCGGTCTCCCTCCTGGTCGTGGGCCTGCTCCTTTGCCCCTTGCTCGTCGGGATCGAGCCGATAGGGGGCGATCCCGATCTGATGTATCGGCCAATCAAGCTCGAACTGGCGCGGCGCCTGCGTCAGGGAACGCTTCCCTACTGGAGCGATCACTTCGGCCTGGGAATACCGCTTGTGGCCGAAAGTCATGTGGCGGCCTTTTATCCCCCCAACTGGGTCTTCTATCGCTTGCTGGACGTTCCAATCGCCTTTCGCTTGAGCGAGTGGCTGCACTATCTCGCCCTGGCTGCAGCGACCTACGCCTATGCACGGGAGTTGGGGCTCACGCCATGGGGATGCACCACGGCTGCCATCGGATTTTGCTTGTGCGGATTCCAGGCGATCCATGTGGCCCACGAGCCGTTCTACAACTTGATGCCTTACATGCCGCTCTGCTTATTATGTGGTGACCGGTTTGTGACAACCGGACTGTTCCGCTGGCTGGCCCTGCTGGCCCTTGCCTGGGGCATTCAGCTCACGATTGGCCACTTCCAGATTCAAATGTGGACTGCGGGACTTGTCCTGGCTATCGGAGCGTGGAAGGTACTTCGCGGGAGGTTCCCCGCGTCCAGATGGCTGGCATTGGCCATGGGTCTTGCCTGGGGCGCGGCGATTGCCTGGGTACAACTCGGGCTGACCTGGGAGTTGACCCGGCTGACAGGCTTCTTCCGGCCTGCGGAGTTCCTGTCCAACTACAACTTTCCTCTCGCTCACTGGGCGCAATGGGCGCTGCCAGGTCTTTATCTCGGACGGTGGCAGAAGGCCGACAACGATCTCTATTGGGCAGGGTTCGGGACGACCCCCCAGGAAGCCTGTGCTTACGTCGGTATCACCGCGCTGATCCTGAGCTGCGTGGGTTGGTTCGCAGTCCGCCGCAATTCACCACTCGCTCTCTGGAGGTGGATTGCCCTGCTGGCCTTCGCGCTCGCCACGATGCCGGGGTGGTGGCCCGAAGGCTTCCGTTTTCTTCTGATGCTTCCAGGCGTCGGTTGGTTTCGAGCCCCCGCACGATACACCCTGGTGACAAGTCTGGGATTGGTCCTCCTGGCGGGCCAGGGCCTGGATCGGTCGATCCCTCCCGCGAGATTCTGGATGGGTCTGACCGCTGCGATCGTCATCGGGGCTGGGTCCTGGATCTGGTCGATCGCGTTGTCCCGCGATCCGCTGTTTCAGAGCAGCCTGGGTTCCAGCACGCTGTCTCTGAGATTCGGCTCGGCAGCGGTCGTTTGGTGTCTGAGCCTGTTCACGGTCATCGCCAGGCGCTGTGGGTTTGTAGGTTCCTGGGCACCATTGGCGATCCTGACCGGAGAGCTGTGCAGCCTGTTTTATCTGGTTCCGATTCCCTGGAGTTGGGCGGTTAGCCTTCCTCAAGCCAGTCCAATGCTTGAACGGCTAGCCCGCGAGCCTGGGGTCGGCCTGGTCGCCGGTCGCTTACAGAATCTACCGGCATGGACGGAGCAAGTGGCAGCCTATCCGATGCTCGGCATCACACCACCCCCGCCCAACTACCTGCTCGAGTCGGCTATGACGGCCCCGGGAAATCTCACTGCCGGGAATCTCCGCTGGCAGCGCCGCTTCGGAGTTACACACGGAGTCTGGGCGGAAAGCGATGACATTCGCGGGACCGAGGTTCTGGCAGAGCTGGCCGACCCGGTACTCGGGCGGATTCTCCAGCATTCCAAGCAGGAGAATCCAGGCGCTCGCTGGAGGCTCGTCCGGAATCCGCAGTCCCTCCCGGTCGCCTGGGTGGCCCTTCGCGCTTTCGAGGTCGCCAGCTGGGAATCTCTCTTCGCCACACTGACCATGGGAGATCACGCGGGCGAAGCCTGGTTCATTCACGGGGAGGGTCCTCCCGAGGCCGAGTTCAGGTCACGGCACTCGTTGGAGGATTTCGTGGCCAAGAATCTGCCGTCGAGAGCCTTCAATATCGAGCTCGGCGTTCCGGCCCAGACAGCGCAGGTGAAAGCCTGGGACGACCGCACGGTGGTCGTCGAACATGACGGCACCTGTTATCTGGTTGTCCGGCGGACGTATTACCCCGGCTGGTTCTACCAGATCAACGACGGTCCAGAGCGACCCGTACTCAAGGTCAACGGTGGGCTTCAGTGCGTGCCGTTGACCGGGGCTGGAACCAGCCGCGTCACGTTCGGCTATCACCCGCCCTCTCTGCGACCAGGTGCTGCCGTCTCGCTCGGTTCAGCGGCTGCTGCTCTCGTTGTTCTGATCGTGGGCCTGGTAAGAGGCCCGCGGCGGGCCGGTTTTCCTGGTAGCAGTTGCTTGAACAAGCCTCGTCGATGACGCTGAGTTGCAAGCCAACATCCTGGTTTCAGTCAGATATCTTCTTGCTTTGATTATTGAACGAGACCGGGCCAGCCCTTGTCGAGCTTGGGTCTAGAGTGCTATGATTGGAAAATTTTCCGGGCCGCGCCGCACCGTTGATTTTCCGGGCGAGCGCGGCCCGATGCGCGTCCGGTACAGGCAGCAGAACCGCTGGCCGCGGAGCCTTGCCCTGACGCGCGAGCAAGAAGACCGAGGCGAGAGCGATCCACAGTGCCCAAACGTACTGATATCCAGAAGATCCTGATCATAGGCGCCGGGCCAATCGTGATCGGCCAGGCCTGCGAGTTCGACTACTCGGGAACTCAGGCGTGCAAGGCGCTCCGCGAGGAGGGCTATAAGGTCGTGCTGGTCAATTCCAACCCGGCCACGATCATGACCGACCCTGAGATGGCCGATCGCACCTACATCGAGCCGATCACCCCCGAGACCATTGAGCAGATTCTCGCTGTCGAAAAGCCGGACGCGGTGCTTCCGACCCTGGGCGGTCAAACCGGCCTGAACGTCGGCATGGCGCTGTACGAGTCGGGCGCGCTCGCTCGCCATGGCTGCATCCTGATCGGGGCCAGCGCTGAGGCCATTCGCAAGGCCGAAGATCGCGCGCTGTTCAAGCGATGCATCGAGGAGATCGGCCTGGGAAGTGCGCGTAGCGGCCTGGCCCACAACCTCGACGAGGCGCGCGCCATCCGCGATGATATCGGCCTGCCTTGCGTGTTGCGGCCCAGTTTCACGCTGGGTGGCTCGGGCGGGGGCATCGCCTACAACCGCGAGGAATTCGATCGCATGGTCGCCTACGCGATTGAACTTTCCCCCGTGCACTCGGTCCTGATCGAGGAGAGCGTCATCGGCTGGAAAGAGTACGAGATGGAGGTCATGCGCGACGGTGCCGACAACGCCGTGATCGTCTGCTCCATCGAAAACTTCGATCCCATGGGCATCCACACCGGTGACAGCATCACGGTCGCTCCGGCGCAGACTCTGACGGACAAGGAATACCAGCGGATGCGCGACGCCTCGTTGGCGATCCTGCGAACGATCGGCGTCGAGACGGGTGGCTCGAACGTCCAGTTCGCGATCAATCCCAGGGACGGGCGGATGATCGTCATCGAGATGAACCCGCGAGTCAGCCGCTCAAGCGCGCTAGCCAGCAAAGCGACTGGCTTCCCGATCGCCAAGATTGCGGCCAAGCTGGCCGTTGGCTTCCGGCTCGACGAGATTCGCAACGACATCACGCGCGAGACCCCGGCTTGCTTCGAGCCGACGATCGACTATGTGGTGACGAAGGTTCCCCGCTGGGCTTTCGAGAAGTTCCCCGATGCCGACCCGGTGCTGACCACCCAGATGAAGTCGGTCGGCGAGGTCATGGCCATCGGCCGTACCTTCAAGGAGTCACTTCAAAAGGCCCTCCGCGGGCTGGAAGTCGGTCGCTTCGGCCTGGGCTGCGACAAGAAAGACCTCTGGGGAACCCCGCGCCAGCCGGCCGATGACGAGATCAGGTCCAGGCTCGCCATCCCCAACACCGAGCGCGTCTGGTACATCCGCTATGCGTTCCTTGCCGGCATGGATGTCGATTGTGTCCACACGATCACCGGAATCGACCCCTGGTTCCTGGCCGGCATCGAAGAATTGGTGCAGCTCGAGGGCAGGCTGCGACAGGCCCGCTCGCTGCAAGAGGCCGGTGACGAGCTCATCCGGCTGGCCAAGCAGAACGGGTTCTCCGACCGGCAACTGGCCACACTGTGGGAAACCACCGAGGGCGAAGTCCGCCGCGACCGCCAGCGGCGGGGGATCCACGCCGTGTTCAAGCTGGTCGATACATGCGCTGCGGAATTCGAGGCGGTCACTCCTTATTATTATTCGACTTACGAGCGTGAAGACGAGGCGCGGGTGGGCGACCAACCGCGCGTCGTGATTCTGGGTGGAGGCCCTAACCGGATCGGCCAAGGCATCGAGTTCGACTACTGCTGTTGCCAGGCCGCCTTCGCACTCAAGGCCGACGGCTTCGAGGTGGTGATGGTCAATTCCAACCCCGAGACCGTCAGCACCGACTACGACACCTCAGACCGCCTGTTTTTCGAGCCGCTCACGGTCGAGGACGTGCTCAACATCTGCGAGCGGATCCAGCCCCAGGGGGTAATCGTCCAGTTCGGCGGCCAGACCCCGCTCAATCTGGCCAAGGCGCTGGAGGCCGAAGGTGTGCCAATCATCGGCACTAGCCCCGAGAGTATCGACCTGGCCGAGGACCGTGAGCGGTTCCGCCTGGTGATCGAACGTCTCGGGTTGCGGCAGCCTCCCAACGCTTCGGCCACCCGTTGCGAAGAGGCGCGGCGGATTGCCCAGCGCATTGGCTATCCGGTGGTGGTTCGCCCCAGCTTCGTCCTTGGTGGCCGCGCCATGGAAATCGTCTACGATCAGCACAGCCTCGACCGTTACATGACCGAGGCCCTCGAGGCCAGCCCCGAGCATCCGATTCTGATCGACAAGTTCCTGGAAGACGCCATCGAGGTCGATGTCGATGCCGTCTGCGACGGCGTGCGGACCATCGTCGGCGGCGTGATGGAGCATATCGAGGAAGCCGGAATTCACTCCGGCGACAGCGCCTGCGCCATCCCACCCTTCTCGCTTCCGGAATCGATCATCGCCGAGCTGAAGACGCAGACTTATGCTCTGGCCCAGGCGCTCGAAGTGAGAGGACTGATGAACATTCAGTTTGCCGTCAAGGGCGGTGAGGTTTACGTTCTGGAGGTCAACCCCCGAGCCTCGCGGACAGTTCCTTTCGTCTCCAAGGCGACCGGGCTGAACCTGGCCCAGGCCGCGGCCCGGGTCATGGTGGGCAGGTCGCTGGAAAACCAGGGAGTCACTACCGAGCCGATTCCGAGATATGTCTCGGTCAAGGAGGCCGTTTTCCCGTTTGCCAAGTTCCCCGGCGTGGACATCGTGCTCGGCCCCGAGATGCGCTCGACCGGCGAGGTCATGGGCATCGACACCGATTTTGCCTCGGCTTTTGCCAAGAGCCAGCTCGCGGCCCTGAGCCGATTGCCCTCGCGAGGCACCGTCTTCGTGAGCGTGGCCGAGCGCGATCGCCAGGCCGTTGTGCCAATATCGCGGCGACTTTCCACGATGGGCTTTCGACTGATCGGAACCAGCGGGACTGTTGGCACACTGCTCCAGCACGGCATAGACGTCGCCACCATCCGCAAGATCCGCGAAGGCCGCCCCAATCTGCTCGACCACCTCGCCAACGGTACCATCGATCTGATCGTCAACACCCCCAGTGGCAAGGGGGCGCGGACCGACGAGGGCCGCATCCGCGCCAGCGCCGTCAGCCACGGAGTGCCCTGCATCACGACCATCGCCGGCGCCCGCGCCGCCGTTGCGGCCATGGAACGACTCAGAGAAGGCAAGCTGAATGTCTATGCGCTTCAAGACCTACTGTCGAACGTTGGCGCTCGCCTGACGGCACCTGTCTTGCCAAAAATACCCGCAGGGTGAATGCTCCCCGACAAACGATGCAAATTTGGGGAATGGGAAGTTTGTAAAGACCTTGAGACCACATAGACACCGCCGATTGATCAGTTTCTCTTCTTCGAGGGAAAGAGCTTCCTCTCCGTGAGCCGATGAAATTGGCGAAGCGAACTGGCTCTATCAGCACTCCTGCGCTACGAGATCGATCCAGGATGGGAGATCTCGAGAGTCAGCGAAACTCATGCAGGATGCGTCAACATGCATCGTCCTATCGTCTTCGGCTTGCTTGTGTTGCTCGTGGCTCCACTTGGCGGAGGTCAGCTCAAGGCCGGCGAGTTTCCTCAGGGAGTGGGCAAAGCAACATCCGGCGGAGAAGGAGCTTCTGCGCCGGCAGACCAGCTTGAACCAAGCACATCAAGGGAAATTTTCCCCAGAACGAAGAAGATCTTCGGATGGCTGACAAAATCCGGCGTTGAGAACGGGCCGATTGCTGAGGTTCCGACAAGGCCGGTTCCCGCGACCCGAGCGGTTCCCATTGCCGCTTCGACCTCTGGTGCAAGTGAAACGACGGTCGATGCAGGTTCGAGTCCGGTTGGGGACTGGTTGTCTGGGTCGTCCCGCCCTGGCATGCCTGCTTCAGCAACAACATCGGCCCGTAACCCGCGCGTCGATTCCCCCGTTCGGCGCGCCCAGGCAGCCCCCGGTGAATCTCAACCGCCGCTGGGTCCGGGCGTTACTCCTCCAGTGCCCGCCGCAAGCGTGCCGGGTGATGTCATACCCTCGGTCGGCGGGCAGTCGATCAGCCTGCAAGCAGCCTTGTACGGGACTCTGACCAGCAATCCCGACCTGGCCACACTGCGGCTGGGTAATCCGACAACTCCATCGGCCGAGGCCGTGGAAGTTGCCCGCCACTTTCCGACGACGCTCAACCCCACGCTGTGGTGCGACCTTCGGCCCATCACCCTGATTCCGCCCGCCCCGTTTGGAGGCGGGGGACGCAACACCGGAGGCTACTATAGTTTTGGACAGTTCTACTTTTACCTATCACTACGGCAGCCCGTCGAGCTTGGACATCAGACGACGCACCGCTGCAATATCGCCAAGGCGGCGTTCGAGCAGCAGCACTGGACCGTGGTGCAGGCTGAGCTTCTGGCCCTGGTTCAAGCCTATCGCTTCTTTGAGACCGCCGCCTACCGGCGCGAGAGGCTGAGGGTCGCCACCGAGCTTGCCGACTTCAACGACCGGCTTTTGAAAACACTGGAGCGGCGTCTCGAGGCCAACCAGATTCCCGCCGCGGATGTGGTTCTGGCCAAAGTTGAGAGCCAGGCGACGCACCAGCTCATGAAGGCCGCCCAGCAAGACTACGTCACAGCCCTGACCGACCTGCGAAATCAGATCGGAATCCCCGAGTCCGCGGCCGCAGCCGAGCCCCTTGGGGAATTCACGCTGCCTCCGTTTATTCCCCCCGTCAAGGAGCAAGAGTTCGTCGACCTGGCTCTCCAGAGCCGCCCTGACATCCTCGCATCGCAGGCGGGGGTGACTGGGACCAAAGCCGCGGAAAACCTTGCCCGCGCCGATCAAATCCCCAGTCCGATCACCGGTCCGGAGTACTCCATGGACGAAGCCGGGATTCAGTATATCGGGTTGGTCTACATCACTCCGATCCCGATCTGGAACAACGGCAAGCCTCTCGTCCACCAGCGCCAGGCCGACCATTACCGGGCGCATCTCGCCCTGCGACAGGCCCAACAGCGCGCCGTCGCGCAGGTCCGCTCGGCCCTGTCCAAGTGGAATGGAGCCTCAGAACTTGTCAAGGAAACCGTTGGATTGACCGCTGAGCTGACGCGGGAGGTGGCGAAGCTGGAGCGTCTCTTCGACCAGGGGCAAACCGACCTGGCCAAGCTGATTCAGGCTCGCCAACGGTTGATCCAGTTGAAAACCGCGGAGATTGATGCAACCTGGGCCGCAACCCAGGCACAGGCGGATTTGCTGCTGGCCCTGGGTGCCCCAGCGCTGATTCAAGGCATGCTCAATCAGGCCGAGAGCGCTGCCGCCACACCGGCCCCAATTTCCTCTCCCACTCCCATCCCCAGTCCCGTTTCCACCTCACCCCCGCCCGCTTTAACAGCCCCGTGCCCGATGTGACTTCGATACCGAGCTCGGGCGACTCGTGCCTGCGGCGAATTCTTTTTACAGGTGTGGCACTTCTCAGAGCTGTCCGAGCATCAGAGAACTGGGTCTCACGAGGAGGATGATTCACAATCCTTCTCTATTCTCTCTGATTTCGCAAGTTCTCCCTTCGGTTGCTTGCGGCAAGATGAATGCATTTTTTTCTCAAGGTTTCTCGGCCTAGTGTCGACGTTGAAACGATAATCTCAAGCGCGGAGTTTTCCGGAAATCACGGTTTTCCAGAATGGGGTGATTTTTCGGTCAAGCTCCTCTTGAGACTTTCAGCCAGGAGGGCTCAGGGGTCATGTCACACGATGCAACCGCTGTCCGTTCGGTGCGAGAGGCTTCACGTCGCAGGGTGAGCTTTCAGACCAGCATGGAGGATCTTGAAGGACGGGTCCTGCTATCGGGTGTCCATCGCTACAAGCTCCCGCGCGTCCATGTCCACGTCCGCGTGGTGCATCGCCCGCCGGCGCACCTCGCGCGGCTTATGCGCGGGCTTCGAGTGAACTACGCTCAGACGCAGGCACCAATGATCAATGTCCCGATCAACGTCCAGACCACGGTCAACGGGAGCTCGGCTACCTCGGTAGCGACACCTGAGTCAACATCAGCTCAAAGCCCGACTGCTACAACCACGAGTCCGTCCACGGCAACTTCAAGCACGACCCCGACTCCGACTCCAACATCAACTCAGCAGACGACGTCCACAGGTCAATCGTGGCCCGCTCTGGTAGCGACTTCAACGCCGACTGCGACGCCCACCCCAACAGCCACAACGTCGACTCCGACTCCAACTGCCAAGACTCCGACTCCAACGCCATCCCCAACGGCTACAACGTCGACCCCGACTCCAACTCCAACGCCAACAGCCACAACGTCGACCCCAACTCCCACCCCGACTCCAACGCCAACAGCCACAACGCCGGCCCCAACTCCGACTCCAACACCCACGCCGACCCCAACCCCGACTCCAACGCCAACAACCACAACGTCGACCCCAACTCCGACTCCAACGCCAACAACCACAACGTCGACCCCAACTCCGACCCCGACTCCAACACCCACGCCGACCCCACCGGCACCAACACCGCCGACTTTCCCCGACGGCACGTTGCTAGTCGACGCGGAAACGGGTGAGATCGATCAGTACAATGATGGGAGTCGCCATCTGATTTCACCACCCGTCGCGGCCCAAATGGGGATCACAGCAGCTCAGCTCACCTCGGTCACCGCAGCCAATTTCAACCTGATTCCCCAGAGTGCGGATTACTTCCCCGATGGGATGTACTTGCGGAATGCCCAGACCGGTGAAATCTCTCAGTACTCTGGCGGAGATTTCCACTTGGTTTCGGTTCCCGTGGCCACCAAGATGGGACTGAACGGTAGCAACGTGGTCACGATCACGGCCGAACAGTACGACAAGGTTGCCAAGGGAGGCGATTACTTCCCCGAGGGAATGCTCATTCAGAACTCTCAGACCGGCGAGATAGACATTTATAGCGATGGCCAGCGCCAGTTGATCTCGGTTCCGGTTGCAAACGCGATGAACATCACCGTTGCTCAGGTTACAACGATCAGCGCCAGCCAATTTAGCGAAATTCCCCAGGGTCCGGATTACTTCCCGCAGGGTGTTTATCTCCAGAATCAATCGACCGGTGAGATCTCGCAGTACAGTGGTGGTTACGATCATGTTGTGTCCGCACCGGTTGTTGCCGTGATGGGTCTGACCTCCTCCCAGTTGATTCCGCTGACTTCCAGCCAGTACGACGCGATTCCTCAGGGCAATGCTTATTATCCCCAGGGGATTTTTGTCGAGAACAACCAGACCGGCGAGATCGACCAGATCAGCGGGGGCCAACGACACTGGGTTTCACCCCAGGCAGCACTGGAGATCGGACTGACCAGCACGCAGATCGCAACTATCGGCGCTAATCAGTTCAATGCGATTCCACTGGCAGGCAACTTCGTGGCCCCGACGGTTTCCACGGGCACAGCGCAGAGCCAGTCGAGCGGCAACTCGGGCTCATGATCCGATCGATCGATGGATCTTTCAGGTCGTGAATCGAGAATTCGAGCGGCCGCCTCTTCATCGGGGGCGGCCGTTTGATTTCATGTGGTCGATGCGGGAAGGAAATTCTCGTTCGCTTGTGCGACGCGTTGTTCATACACATTCGCCCAGGCCAGAAAGTCATAGAACGCCAGCAGGGTGCAGAAGACCAGGCCCGGCCTGCCGTCGAGGAAACCCAGGCGAAGGAAATAGGCGTAGACGAAGCGAACCAAGGGACGCATGGGCAGCCGAAGGTAGATTTTCTTGAGCCATCGCTTGAGCCGCTTATCCCGGCCGATAGTCGCGGGGACCGGCTCGTTCAGGAACCGGTCATACATCGCCGCCTCCCAGACGGCATAGCGGTTGTGCTTCTCGACCCAGATAGCGATTGTCGGATAGGCGTGGTGTTCTAGCTCCTGGCTCAAGCGCAGAGCCCGGCCCTTGAGCTCGACGTGCTCATGCGCCTCGTTATCTCCGGTCCGGCCCCCGGTGTGATCGGGCATCATCTCGTAGCGTCCGAGGCGATGCTGAAACAGGCGCAGGTTCCAGCATTCCGAATAGCCGCAGTGGCGGATTCGTCGACCCAGGAAGAAATACTTCGAGTTGAGATAGTAACCCTCGGCCTCATTCGTGGCGATCCGGTGGGCAATCTCTCCGGCCAGCTCGGGCACGACCACTTCATCGGCATCGACGATCAACACCCAGTCGTTCCGGAACGGGACATTTTCGAGAGCCCAGTTTTTCTTTTTGGGGTAGCTTCCGCTGAACTGAAACTGGATGACGGTGGCCCCGAACCCGGCTGCAACATGGGCGGTTTCGTCGCTGCTCTGGCTATCGATGACGAAGACCTCGTCCGCCCACGCGAGTGCCGGAAGGCAGCGCCGGAGGTTCTCGGCCTCGTTCTTGACGGGCACGATCACACTGACAGGTGCTTTGAGAGTACCGCGGTGCGTGCCTATCGTTCGGACTACGGTCGGCTCTTGGAGCGCTTGATCGGCAAGGGACATGTTCATCGTCTCCACGAGGAATTTATCGTCTCCCCAGGATGGTCTCACAGGAGTACATAGCTCAGGGAATGACGCACTCCGGCGGCGCACCGCCGCCGGCCAGCCACTGATACACGGAGGCGAGACGATGAGCTTGCCGGTCCCAGGTGTACTGATTCTCGACAAGCCGCCGCCCGTTCTGTCCCAATCGTCGGCGCTCATCATCGGTTCTTTCGAGCAGGCCGCGGAGGCCCTGGGCGACCTCGCCTGCCTCGGGATTGACCACGACGGCTCCTTGGGCGTCGGCCAGCTCGGGGAAGTGGCAGGCCGTCGTGATCAGGCAGGGTAGCGAGCAGGCCAGTGCCTCGAGGATCGCCATGCTGAAGCCCTCGCTGTAGCTGGGCAGGATGAATGCGTCTGCCGCCGCCCAAACCTGGCGGGCACGTTCGCCCCCCACGTGTCCGAGGTAAGTCACACGCTCGGATAGTCCCAGCGTCTCGATCCGCTCGGCGAACGGTTTCCACGCGCCGTCGTCCTTGCCGGCCGCCAAGAGGTGCAAATCGGGGAAACCCGGTCCAACGCGACCCAGGGCCTCCGCCAGGAGATCGAGCCCTTTCTTGACGTGTACGCGGCCGAAGAACAGCAGCACGAACTTGCCCTTGAGCTCTGGATGCTCTTGCTCCAGAACGGCTCGTGCGGGCAGATTGTCAAAGAAGCTCAGATCGACGCCGTTGGGCACGAAGCAGATGGGGGTCCAGGGAGCAAGGCGGCGAAGGTGGCCAATCTCGGGACGCGACAGCGCGTGCAGGCAGGCTGCCTGGCGGAGGTTCCTGGACTCGACGACCGCGAGGTAGAAACTCTTCTTCCACCGCTTGTGCCGCAATGCCCATGGCTCGGCCATGCCGTGGGCGGCCATCAGGTACGGAACCCGCGCGCTGCGCGCCGCTCTGGCCCCGCGCCGGGTATGACCTTGCCAGAGCCCGTGCAGGTGGACCACTTCCGCCGCTCGGACGGCCGCCTCGAGGTCGGTCTCCGGCCCTCTGAGAGTCAGCAGCGTTTCAACCGGCAAGGAGTCGAGTCGCGAGGGAGTGAGCGTGACGATGGTCACATCGCTTCCCAGCCGGCTCAACGCACCAGTCATGCCCAGGATGCTGGGGACCATGCCCCCGTCGCGCACCGGGTCCAGGCCATTGCAGAGATGAAGCCACCCGGAGTGCCTGGAGGAGAAGCTGCGTGCCGGTTGGTCGATGACCGTTTGCGTGTAACTCATTGGTTCAACTCACACTTTTCCGGACAAGGGGCCTGGAGGTCCGTTGCGCTCGAGTTGCCAGGTCGAGCGCCTCGAGAGTGCCCTGCGCGAAGCGGTCAGGGCCCCATGAACTCACCATTTCGGCGGCGCGTCCGCCCATGGACCGGCGTTCGTCTTCCGCGAGCAAGGTCAACCACGTGAGCTTCTGACACATCTCTTCGATGTCGAGCGGATCGAACTGCGCACCGGTGGTCGCCTCGGGCTCGGGGACCAACGTGGGCGCGCACCCAGCCCGGTTCGAGACAAGCAAGGGCAAACCGGTGCTGGCGGCCTCGTTGACGACAAGGCCCCATGGCTCCGAAAGGCTGGGCAGAACGAAGGCTCCGGCATGAGCATACCAGCGGGAAAGCACATCAGCCTGTAAGAAGCCAGGCCGGTGGATGGCCTCTGCATGGCCGCTCCGCGTGATCGCTGTGTCGATCAGGACAGCCTGAGGGCCATCGCCGCAGAGAACCAGGTCCCATGAATGGTCGGGGCCTGCCTGGTCGCGATAACGGGCGAAGGCCTCGACCAGGCGAAGCAGGTTCTTCTCGGGGGCGAAACGGCAAACCGTCAAGAAGAACGGAGCGACAGGCAGGCCTTGCCTTCCTTCGGGATGGTCGCGCCAGAAGCCGGCCTGATTCCGGTAGAACGCGTTATCGACGGCGTTGTAGCCCAGGGTGATGCGATCAGCCTGCATCCCCAGATCGATCAGGTAGTCACGATGGTGGGGACCTCCCACGAGCGCCGCGTCAAAGAGGCGCAGCCGGCGCCGTTTGATCAGCTCCTTCCACCAGGTTCGAGGCCGGTCGACCGCCTGGCTCTCTGACATCAAGATCGCCGTTTGGCGGTTACGGCGGACCCATCGGGCCGCGGCCATCGACTCCGGCCGGGCATAGCCGACGATCCCCACGGCATCGGGCTGATCGCGGTCGAGTGCTCGTACAATCGCCGCGGCGCAGTCGTGGGCTGTCAGGGTTTCGAGGACTCGGTCCGGGAAAAAGGTGATCCAGTCGAACGGCTCAGCCTGCTTGGGGCGCTGCCACGGATATGTCCGCTCGGTGGCGGCCATCTCGTAGGCGATCAGACAGTCACCGCGCTCGCGAAGTCGGCTCGCCAGGGCTCGGAGCCGGGCCAGGTGATAGGGGCCGAAGTTGGTGAAGCAAGCAGCGAAGATCATTGCATTCTCCTCCAGATGGCGGCTCTCATTGCTGAATCCCCACCACCACAGCGCGAGTCAACGCCTGCCCGGGAGCTCTTGCAACAATCTTGAGGGCCCACCACAGGAACACGACGATGGGGAATGTGGTGAAACCCCAGTTGTAGTAAAACCAGACCATGGGATCGTCGTTCACGACCATGAACCACGCGTTGTAGAAGGTGATCGCCCACCAGAACTGGACCCAGGGGACCTCCGAGTAGAGACGGAAATACTCGTAAGCGGCGCGGAGAAGAAGAGCGATGCAGGCCAGGACAATCAGGGTCCCGACGGCACCGCCGTTTAGCTGAGTCGCCCCGAGGATGCCGATTGCCGGGCTTGTGAAATCCTCGCCTCGATCCATCTCTGAGCCGGCGATGTATGCGTTGATCCACTTTTCACGGCCAAAGAGCGGCTTGGTGGGCCAGACGATTCGAGGGATAAATGTAGAACATACGCGAATATAATTGGCACCGTAATCATAGTCGGATTTATGCGGAACTGTATCCATCATGAGCAGAAAGCCGCCATACTCGGTGGTCTCGTAGGTCGTGGTTTCCTGCTCGCTCTCGGCGTCCTTGATATTGAGGCTTTCGAGGATCTTTTCCAGCTTGAAATCGGATAGGTACTGAGTGAATCCCGACGCGGACAATTCATAGCTATCGTTGCCTCGCCAACCGATGGCGATTGCCACCACGAGAACACCCGCGAAGGACGTGGCAAGCAAGACAGGCCATGACGGCCGCTTCAACCGCGTGATATAACAGGCACAGACCGTGGACAGCACACCGATCAGCGAATGTGAGCGCTTGCCGTTGAACATCCATATTGCAACGTAAGCGGCCGCGACCAAGAGACCTGCGGGGAAGAAGAGCGGCTGGGGTGAAGCCAGGGACCGGCCCGTGACGATGAGCAAGATCGCCGCAACCATCATCACGAACGGGAACGAGCGCAGCAGCGCTTCCTCCGGAGAGATCGAATCCGGCCCCTGTAATCCCGCACTGATCACAACGCCAGCGCAGTAGAGTCCCCAGAGAATGAGAAAGGGAGAGCTCCCGGCGACCAGGGCCGTCGACCATCCGCGAGGAGGCCGGGGTAGGGCAGAAGCAAGTCGGGGGCTGATTCCGAGATGGTACACGGTCAGGAACCACAAGAGCGCCCACAGGGCGCGGAAGTTTGCCGCCGCCACAAGTTCTTGCCCACGGACCCTCAGGGCCCATTCACCGTACGAGACCGCCTGAATGATGTAGACCTGCACATAGCCGACGAGAAACAGCCACACCGGCGCAAAGGGGTCAAACGTCCGCGTGATTACTTGAGACAGAAAATAGAGCAGCAAAACCCCGACGATCGCTATCACGAAAACCTGCTCGTCCATGGATCAACCCCCTTTGACACCGGCGAACCCGGTAACCTCAGAAGCGATCTCGACGGGACGACGCTGCGCCGAGGGTTGGTAGCGGAACCGTGCCTTCAGCGCCAGAATCGGGCGCTCCACAAGATGCCAGGAGAGCATGGCCAGGACGATGCTGGCGCCAAGCTTGAACAGATCCACGACCAAGTTCTCGGGCCATCCATAGCGGACGGCAAAGTTATCCCATAATTTAAAAAGGATGTGGTGGTATAGGTATATGCCATAGCTGATTGTGCCCAGATAGGCTAGCAAGGGGTTGCGGAGCCAGCGGAGTTCAGAACGGCCTGCGTGAAGCACAATCCCACCGACCGTGGCGAACAGGGTGAGGTTCGCGCCCAGCATCTTGAGGCTATCGATCGTGCCTGGTGGTGCCAGTCCAGGCCAGCGCGCATTGAGCAGCTTGATGGAGACTAGCACCATGAGGACCACGCCGGCCGCAGCCAGTGAGAGTGTTATGAAACGGGCCCGGTGCCGGAATGACATTTGGTGAGTTCGGACCCTATCGCCGATCAGACCGGCAAGCAGCCCGCCGAGGGCCAGTCCGTCGCAACGAGTGATCAGGACAAAGTGACTAACGCCACAGGCTCGCGCCACCACGGCCACAGCGACAACCGCCAGAGCCATCACGGGAAGTCCGCGACGACCCACGAGCCAGATCATGACAGGCCAGAAAATATAGAACTGCTCTTCGATCGCCAGGCTCCACGTATGGCGGAACGCGAGAGGGAAAGTTGGCTCGCGGCCCATCCAGCTATGCGCGACCTCCTGGGTATAGGTCAGGTACAACGGCAAGTCTGCGAGGTTACCGGGAGTCGGAAGAAATCCGTTGATCAGTACTACCGCCCCTAGTGTTAAGTAATAGACCGGCCAGATCCGGAGCGACCTCCGCGCGTAAAAGGAAAAGAGGAACCCCTCCGTGAGCGCGTTGTCGAGAATGATCACGGTGATCAGGTAACCCGAGAGCACGAAGAAGAGGTCGACTGCCAGGCCAAGGGCACCGACGGCCGGGAACCACAAGTGGTAGATCACGATGATCAGAGCGGCCAGCCCGCGAATCGAATCCAGCTCTTTGATCCGTTGCATCGTCGCACTCCTCGTGTTGATCGAGGCCTCATCCTTGGCGGTCAGACCAATTCCCGCTTGGAGGCGGGCGTCAAGACCGGCGTACCCGTGCTGCCTATACGGAGTGTCGGAGTCAGCGCGTTCACGGCGTCGACGAGCGACCCGTGGTATCGTGGCCAGTCGAAGTCGCGCGCTCGGCACCGTGCCGCTGCGGACATCCAGGCACGCAGTTCGGGCATGTTCCCGAGCTGCTCCATGCGCTGAGCAAGTCCGTTGACATCGTGCGGTCCAACCAAGAACCCTTCGACGCAGTCGCGGACGACCGATCCCGCCGCCGGCGTGACCACGCAGGGGAGACCGCAGGCCAACGCCTCGTAGGTGACCACGGCGGAGCCCTCGAAGAGCGAGGGAAACACGAAGACATCAGCCGCGGCCATCCGTGCCGGAACGTCAGCGTGCGCGACTCGTCCTAGCAGCTCGACCTGGTCAAGCAACGGGGAGAGCGGCCCGGGGTTCTTCGGCAGGGCCCCGAGCAGTTGCAGCTTCCATCCCGGCCGGCGGACCCTGCTCCAGGCCTCGAGCAGGTATTTGATGCCTTTGCGCTGGGTGATTCCCCCCGCGAACAGGAAGGTGCAGCTCGCATCGTGCCGCTTCCCGGCCAGAGGGCGAAATCGACGGCAATCCGCGGCATACGGCACCACCCGGATCTTCTGCCGGGATGTTCCGTGCTCCACGAGGGTCTCGGCAATGTGATCTGACGGTACAAGGACAAGGTCCGCCAGCGCGATGTCGCGCAGCCGCCGGCGGTGCAGCCAGGCGAGCTCGGCGCGATCGAGGACACCGTCGCCCAGATAGATCGGAAAGAACTCCGGGGCCAGGGCGGCCTCTTTGTTCAACACCTCGGCCTCCTCGCGAACGTCGCCGTGGACCATGCTCAAGATGGTCGGGATGCCGAGCCGCCGGCAAAGAGGAAGTGTGGCCGCCGAGCCGACGTCGCTGAAAACCAGGAGAGCCCCGGGACGGCACCGTGCCAGCAGGCGGGCCAGCCGTCGATCGAACCATGTAGCTCTCGCTTGCGCGAGCAGTCGTTTGATGGTTTGCGTTCGCCCCGCGAGTCGTGCCTCGATTCGCAACGACATGTCGACGCAGGGGACAGTTGAAACCCGGCCGGCGGGAATCTCGGCATCGTGCCGTCGCAGCAGGACGCTCTCCAGCCGGGAAAGCCGCTGCGGATCCAGGCGTCGGGCCAGCGTCGCCAGCGGCCCATCGGGATCGTAGTATGACGATGTCAGAAACCTCTGGAGGAGCCCCGCCCTGCCCAGCCCAATCACGGCCTGATACGCAGGAGGCCGGGCATCCGGGCAAGCCACCACGACCGATCCCGCATCTCGCCGTGTTTCCATCTTGGTCTCGATCATCCTTGATTCGCTCTCGTCCTGGCGTCTTGCTCAGCGACCCGGAAACGACTGGGCGTGTTTTTCGCGCCGGGCCAGTTCCAGGTCATGCTCGACCATCATCTTGATCAGGCCATGGAAGTCGACTTCGGGCGTCCAGCCCAGGATCTGCCGCGCCGCGCTGGCGTCACCGAGCAGAACGTCGACTTCGGACGGCCGGGTGTACTTGGAATCGAAGTCGACGAAGTCGCGATAGTCCAGGTCCACGAGGGCAAAGGCAAGCTCGAGGAGCTCGTGAACCGAATGAGTCTCGCCGGTGGCGACAACGTAGTCATCGGGCTTCTCCTGCTGGAGCATCATCCACATGGCCCGGACGTAATCTCCGGCGAAACCCCAGTCGCGCTGAGCATCCAGGTTGCCCATGACCAGACGTCTTTGCAGTCTCTCCTTGATCCGGGCGGCGCCGAGAGTGACTTTCCGGGTCACGAACGACTCACCCCGGCGCGGGCTCTCGTGATTGAAGAGGATCCCCGAACACGCGAACAGGCCGTAGGCTTCCCGGTAATTGATGGTCTGCCAGTGGGCATGGAGCTTGGCGCAGGCGTACGGACTGCGCGGATGAAACGGAGTGCTCAGCCCCTGGGGCGGAGCTGCCGAGCCGTACATCTCAGAACTCGACGCCTGGTAGAACTTCACCGGCTTGGTCTGGTTGATCTGCCGTACCGCCTCGAGCAGGCGCAGCGTCCCCAGCCCCACCACGTCGGCCGTGTACAGCGGCTGGTCGAACGAAACCCGGACGTGGCTTTGCGCACCTAGGTTATAGACCTCATCGGGCCGTACCTGCTCCATCACGTTGGATAGGCTCGAGGCGTCGGCCAGGTCTGCGTAATGGAGGTGGAGACGATCCCGCACCTCGGAGTCGTATTTGAACAGATGATCGATTCGCTGGCGGTTTAGTGAGCTGGACCGTCGAACCAGGCCGTGAACCTCGTAATCGGACTTGCCGAGCAGAAACTCCGCGAGGTAGGACCCGTCTTGACCTGTGATCCCGGTGAGCAGAGCACGTTTCATGAAGTCGATTCCTGGTTATCTTAAGGCGTGATCTCGCGTGGCTCTCTCAAGGAACGTAGTACTCAGCACGCTCGTGGGGTAGCACGGGCTCGAGGGCGATCAGCAACGCCTGGGCGAAATCCCGCAGCGCATCGCCGTCAGGGTCGTGCTCTCCAGGATAGAAAATCTCCACGGTCATCGAGGAACCACGCGTGGTCTGTCCGTGGCTGCTCCGGCTGGTGATCGGCAGTTGCCGGACAAAGTTCTCCAGCTTGCCCTCTCCGAAAATGTAATACCAGAATCCCACCTGTTCAACCAGTTCACCTCGGCCGTAGCCCAGACGGGTAATCCGCACCACCTTGTCGTTCGGGGCGAGGACGTTCAGCACCTTGGTCTGCGACTCGATCTTGGTCCAGCCTCCGGACGGAAGGCAAATCTCTGGCGTGTGCCGTAAGTTTGTTCCCTTCTCCGAGTAGTTGATCCAGAGCGTGAGCCGCAGGCCCGGCTGGGTCCGGCTCTCGTAAACCCTGTTGAGGTACGCAGTGGTCTGAGCCCGGTCGACAATATCGGGGGCGACGTCCTCCTTCTGGCCCACCCAATCGCCCAGCTCCAGCGGGATTGATTCAAGATCCCGACGTAATAAAGGGCGTTCAGTCTGGTTCAGATGCTTGAGCTCGCCCTGCGCGGCCAGACCTATCATCAGGATTCCGGCGCACAAGAGACAGCGGTGCATTTGTGTCATGGTCGGCCCTTGGGTGCGCGAAGAGGGGCCAGATTTTCCGTGATTCCCCCGCTGGTCCAGCCAGTTGGCCCGCTCAATATGGCTCGTCCTGGAAGTGACTGGGACGATGATGGTAAGGTCCCAGGCGCGTCTTTGAAAGGATCTCCAGGGTCCTGGTCGGACGGGCTCTGGCAGAACTGATTTAACAAGGAGCAGACGGAATTCAAGAGCAAGAGGCCGAAGCCCATCATCAAGATTCCCTCGAGGGTGTGATAAGTACCCGAGGCGTACTCACGATTGACGAAGTGCATGATATAACCTGTCAAAACAACCCGAGCCACGTTTGCGGTCAGGGCAATTGGCAATGCCGAGAGGACGACGACCGTTCTGTACCAGCCGGGCCGCGCAGTCAGGTAGGCCACGGCCGCAGTCAGGGCGAGGAACCCAGTCATCTGTCGCATGCCGCTGCACGCTTCGGCCACGAACATCTGCACCCCTCCCGGCAGCGTCATCCTGTTCCCCTCGCAGAGGACAGGAACCCCTGTCGCGTTCATCACGGTCGACGCGGCTTGGCTGGCCAGCAACTGCAACGGTGAAGCGATCCGCGAGTACATGGCGATGGGCAAGGGCACCATGAACACGAGGAAGAAGAACACGAACCAGTACCGGCTGAGCGCCGTGGCTCCCAGGATCAGGGTGAACATTCCCGCCAGGCCGACCAGTAGTGCGAGGTCTCCCAGGAAGGGTATCGGCAAGGGAATTGTGATCAGTCGTCCCAGGAGGGCGAGCCCAAGCAGGATTCCCCCCGATATCACCCCGGACCGAATTTCCACCGGCCCATGGCGGACGACCTGGCTGGCAAAGTAGAGGCTGAGCAACGGCACGAGAAATCCATGACTGTAGTTATCATCAGTCGTCCAGGCATAGTAGAAATGCCAGAGATTATCCCGGAACAGGATGCCGAACAGGGTCAAACAGATGAGCCCTCCGATCACTGTCACGCGCTGGGCAGGGTCGCGGACCGCCTGGGAAAAGAGGGCCGGCAGAGTTCGACTCGGCCGCGGCGTGGGAACCGGGCTTGCGGTGGGGGGGCAGGCGTCGTCATTGATCACCGCCATGGCTGTTCGTCCTTCGGGTCGGCTCGGGAATACTTATCCTTGGTTGATCTCAGTTGGCCTTGGTCCCGCTGGATCGGAGCCGGCCAAGAGGTTCGGACGCGCGCTGCAGCTCGAGTGCCTTCCGGCTGATATCGTCGCTCGTGGGGGCTTCGAGAGCCGCCTCGAGAGCGACTTTCCGTTGCGCCTCATCGTTGAGCTGAAGCGCCACACTCGCCAGGTTGAACCACCAGGACCGCTTGATCGTGAGATCGCTGATCCGGTCGATTGCTTGATGATACTGTTGCTCGGCCTCTCTCCACTGGGACAGCAAGGCGTGGGCTTCGGCGATCGTTGCGGTCTGGACGGCCCGTGCCGCGCCTGTTGATCCAATCTCTTGCTCCTGGTTGAGAATCTGTTTGAGCAGCGCTTGAGCCTCCGGCCGCTCGCGTTCGCGGAGAAGTCGAGCCGCCGCCAGGATGGCGACCGTGTTCTTGGGCAAGGCCTCGGACCAGTCCTGAAAGGTCCAGTCGGCGTCGGTGATCAGTTCACGGACAATTGCCCGGGCGGTCGTTTCACCGGGCAAAAGATAGCGGCGAACGTTGGGCTCGTCGTTGAATGTCGGCTTCGAAGCCGGCGCCAGGTCATTACCGCAGGCGATCCGCAGAGCCTGCCGGTAGACTCGAATTGCGGCTTGCTTTTTTCCAGCGTGGCGGAGCGCCCGGGCGCTCCAGGCCAGGCTGACTGCATCGCGACTGAGGCCCAGGTCGAGCGCCCTGCCGGCTAATTTGCTCGACCTCGATGCGAGCTGTGCTCGAGCTAGGCGGGCCATCGGGTTGATTGGTGAGATCCGGACTGCCGCTTCGACCAATTCCCGACCCTCCTCGGTTCGATCGTCATCCGTTCTCGATCGTCCCAGATAGACTCCCCATTCCGCCAGGTGTAGCGGGGTCGTCTGCCACCACGAGGATTCAGGGGGAACAACCGACTCCGGAAGAGGCTTTTCCCTGCCCGGATTCTCGGAACGAGGGAGCAGACGCTGGCTCACGACTGCGGCGTTGAAGGAATCGCCAGACCACCGGAGGGAAAGCAGCGAGCCCACGATTCCCATCCCGATCACCAGAAGCGCGGTGGGAGGCCAGACCAGCCAGAGATGAGCAAACCATTGGCCTGGCTCCCGACGCTCGGTCGGCTTGCCTTGATCCTCATTCATCCGGGTCGACGGCTTTCCAGACAGAGCAGAGGGCCGCATCGAAACGGCAGCAAGAATGTCCTTTGCCGAGGGTAAGTCCGGTCCTGTTTTCGGCCTTGGGATTTCAGGCTCGATCCCGGGCTTGTGCCGGGAATCCTTGGACCAAACCTCATTCTCGGAAGCTTTCCGGCGGCCTCCAGCCGGCGGCGTGCCCGGATCCGGAACAGTTGCGGCTGGGAGATTCGGAATCCGTGCCCTTTCCTCGCCATCGGACTCTCCAGCCTCCAGGCGCCCGGAGGCTGCTGTTGAGGTCGACACAATCACATCGGGAGAGCCCATCTCGAGAAGGGAGATTGTTCCCGTCCACGAAGTGTCCGCCACGAATCGCTGGACTGGCTGGGCGGCCCAGACCCCATCCTCCGCCCCTTCCTCGGGGGAGCTCCGCAGAGTCTGAGAGGAGGCCGACGGACAAGGCCGGGGCTTTTCCGTCATGTGGGTCGAAGCGACCTTCATGACTTGCAGGCCATCGGCGGGCTCGTTTCGGGGTGAATCCGAGGTCAAGATCGCCAGCCCTGAATGATCAAATGCAACCGGCTCGGGAGGGGAAGAATCCTCTGGAAAGTAGTATTCCAACCAGGCGGAGCGATCATCGAGTGTTTGATCATCGTACGCACCCGCGAGTCTGGGCTTGTTCGCCGCGTCGTGGCTCTGACAGCTTGCATGGCAATCGGCTTCCTCAGCGATCGATTCGATACCGGGTTTCCCGGCTTCGGTCGATTGCACCGTCAGAGAGGCTGGTTGCCGATCGCGCGTCGTGATCTTCTCCAGTCTCACTGGGGCGATGGAAGGCTCCGCGGGCTGCGTGGGCGCCTTGACGGGAAGATTTGCGTCGAGTCGCGCGCGTGGTGATATTGAAGGAGGAACCGGATACCCCGGAGCAGCGGCCGGTGTGAGCGGATGAGTGGAAAATTCTCGTGATCGAGACGGGGAGACCGCGGGCTCAGCCTTCCTGGACAAAGGGACTGATGGTTCCTTGTGAGGGACGCCCTGATAACGATCCGCAGGCGGGCTGGGATGCGGCCGGCCGGGCGGGAGAGGCTGTTTGCCTTCAGCCTGAAGCCGGGCTCCCGCGGCCTTCCACCGCGCCTCCCACGGATTCACCGGGCGGGGACTTGTCGATCGCTCCAGAGGCGACTCGATCCGGGGCGCCAAGGGGATACCGGATTCGTGGACGACGCCCCGCTGAGAGCGAGGAGGCGCGATCGATGCGCTACAGCGCTCGACGGCCGGCAGAGACACGGGCAACGGGTTAATGGACATCGGCCGTCGGTGCTGCGCGGACGAGAGCGTTCGGTACATCTCCCAGTCCGGATCCGAAGAACGGTTCCGTCGCAGGGTGAAGCAAATCGAGCCAATGCGGAAGGGCACGTCAAAAGGTAATGGATAAGGCCCCTCGATCGGCCGGTCCTGGACCAGGATCGACCCCTTGGCGCCGAGAGGGACAAGATGCCAGGTTCGCCCTCGCCGCTGGAGCCTGCATGCCTCCTCCGCCAGCTCAAAGTCGGCCAGCCGAACCTCGCAGTAGGCTGCGCAGCCGATCCGAACCGAAATCCAGGGAACCTCCACGACACGGATCGGGCCCGATTCTCGATCCTGAATGTGGAGACAGATCGACTCTGGCATCGTGGGATCGACTCCTCCGTGAGCCACGCCCGCAACGGGCTGCTTTACCCGCGCTCAACAAACAGGTCCGTGCCGCCGGCCAGCCAGCGATTCCAGGTTCCACCCAGGGCGCTGGCCGAGACGGCCACGGCTGAAAGTTCGATCGTCCAGTGTACGGCCGCTAATAGGCTAAAGCTCAAGGCCGCTCCGATCAAGCCATGAGCGAGAGAACGGTCGATCAGGCCGACCCGCTTCAGAACGCCGGGAAGCCGGATCAGGCACCAGAGCACACCCAGGGCGAGGATACCCAGGCCGGCCGCCCCGGACTCAACGCTCCACTGGAGCAGACTGCTCATGGCCGTCGTCGAGGACAAGTCACGGTCCTTGAAGTACGGGTGGAGCACGCCGAAGCTTCCCAGTCCAGCTCCCACCAGGGGAAACTCGCGGATCATCTCCACACTCTCGGACCAGAGTGCTCGAGCCGAGTCCAGATCAGGACGTCCAACGGGTGATTGTCCGCCCAGCAGCACTGGCCAGGAGCCCTCGAGCATCACCCCCAGGCCGATTCCGGCAAGCAAGAGAATTACCATGCACAAGGCCGGCCAGCGAGAACCTGGCAAAACCAGGGCCGGAAGCCCAACGGTCGCCAGCCCCAGGATCACTGGCAAACAGTACCACGGACCGGCGACCAGACCGATCAGAAACGAACCGAGCAGCATCATGACCACGAGTAGAAGCACCAGGCTCCCCTGGCTGGAATACCCTAGCCTGCCCGAGAGGCTCTCCCGGCTGCCGCGTGGTGATACCAGGTGCAAGACGATTGCCAGTGCCAGGGGCAAGGCCAGCGCTCCGAGGGCCAGGAATGCCCCCGGGCCTCCCATCATGGTCCCGAACAGAAACGGAGTGGTGGGGATGAGAACGGCCTTCGATGTTGCCACGGCTGTGTCGGCTCCGAGTTCGGAGGAGTCGGCCAGGTTCCGCAGAGCGGCAGTGGTGGGTGCTTCCAGCAGGTCATTCAGGGAAGGGGCCCAGGCGGGGCCGCCGCCTGGTATGAAGAGACCGTAAAGCCCCTCGCTCCGGTTTGTGATCTGCACGATCGCCAGGGCCGCGTTGAACAGGAACGCGGCAACCACAAGTCCCCAGACCAGGTAAAGTCTTCCCAGGCGATCGGTGAAATGAGATACGGACCAGAAGATCCCCAGGCAGGCGGCGGCTTCAACCAGCCAGCGAAGGGTCGCCGACCGATCGAGGCTTGCCGGCGAACGGATCTGGGGCGCTTCGGGCAGGCTCGCCTCAGGATCGTCCGTGTGGACCAGTCGCGGAAGCAGCCCCCGGGCATAGGCCTCGTGGGCCGCGGGCGAGAGCCGGCTCGCCAGACCCGCGGGCAGCGGGGCAAGTTGCACCACGCCCAACCCCAGAGCCAGCAGCCCAAGCAGGCCCAGCGGGCTCTTCAGGATGGGCATCCTGCCCGTGGCGAGGCTCTGCGCGAGCTTCATGGCGACCAGCAGAAACGCGGCTACAGCCATCACGGGACGAAACCACCACACGGCTCCGCCAAAACCCAGCACGCTGCCCAGAACAAGCACCGCGATCAGGGCGCAGATGACGCGATCGCTCGACTGCACAATCTTTTCACGCCAATTCACGGGGTGACGACTCCGCCTCAAGTCAAGGGTTTTCTTGGTGATCGGTCTCGATCCAGACAGCTCCATCGAGTCGTTCTACGCATTCACCGCCAGTGCCTCGCGGGCCCCCAAGCCTTTCGCGCTTCGCGCGGAGATTCCGGCATGGGCCCCGCCGTCGTAGCCATAGCTCGACCAGTTCTGCACATCCTCGCTCAGGCTGTTGACAACCACGCCGGCGATGGGGACGTGTGACTGCTCCAGCATCGCCTTGGCGCGCTGCAACGTCACGAGCTGATGCGCGCCGGCGCGGATGACCAGCACCGAGGCGTCGACCATCCGTCCCAGCATCCGGCAATCGGCCATCCCCAGAACGGCCGGACCATCCAGGATTACCCGGTCGTAGTGGTTCTCCAGGGCCGTCAGCAACTGCCGCAGCTCGAGGGTGCCCAGGATCTCGATGGGGATGTCGCGCGGGTCGCCCGTGGGGATGAAGTCGAGATTGCGCAGCTCGGTATGGCGGAGCGTCTTCTGCCAGGGAAGCGTGCCCTGAAGCACGTCGACCAGGCCGTTCGTGGCGCCCTCTTTCTCGGGCTCCGCCGGGAAAACATCACCCAGGCTGGGACGGCGAAGGTCAATATCCAGGAGAAGGGTCCGTTCGCCCGCCCGGGCGCAGGTGGCGGCCAGGTTCAGAGCCGCTGTGCTCTTGCCGTCGCCGGCCTTGGGGCTCGTCACCAGCAGGGTCACGATGGGTCCGTGGCGATCGGCGACGCCGAGCAGGCTGGCACGGATGTTGCGGAAGGCGTCGGCCTCGATCGAATCGGGAGTGCTTGGTGTCCAGAGATGGCCCCCACGGTGCGTCAGCGAGGTCCGACGAATCCGGGGCACAACTCCCAGCAGAGGCAGGGTCAGCCCCTGGGTCACATGTTCGGGGATTTTCACCGAGTGGTCGACGTGCTCCAGCAGGAACACCAGGCCGATTCCCATGCCAAGGCTCGCCAGTAGCCCCATGCCGATGTAGAGTCCGCGGCTAGGCCTGATCGGCACGGTCGGCTCGACCACGCTGGGAGGGATTTTTACCGGGTCCTTCTGAGACCTGGCCAGAAGATCGAAGGAGGCGATGTTATGCTCCATCTCGGCCAACGCCTGCCGGCTCCGGTTGCGATCCTCGACCATCGACAGGAACTTCTGATGGTCGGGCATCGATTCCTGCATCTGGGCCAGAACCACCTGGAGCTGGGCCTTGTCGTCCTCGACTTCGCGCTGATACTTATCCAGGATCATCTCCGTCGGGTTGTCGGCCATCTGGGTCTTGAGCGACCGCAGCTCGTCGAGCTCGTCCATGATCTCCTGCAGGCGCTGGGCATATTCCCTGGCCGCCGGGTCGCTGTCGAAGTGTTCGGCTTTGATGGCTCGCTTGGCCTTCATCATCACCCGGACCCACTTCTTCTTCTCGGCCTCGAGCATCGCGATTCGTTGCTCGCGCGGCCCCGGGCCGGCATTGAAGTCGTTCCTGGAAAACGACTTGGCGATCATCAACTGCTGGCTAAGCTCACCGATTCGCTCTTGCTTGTGCATCAGCGAGTTACCCAGGTTGATATACTGCTCCTCAAAGATGTTCTTTCCCCCCGGGCCGATGGTGCGTACAGTCTTGAGCTGGGCGTAGATGCGTTGGTCGATAGCGTCGAGGTCGTTCTTGAGCGTTCTCAGCCTGTCGTTGGCATAGATCTTGGTGTCTTCCGTCCGGTCCCGGCTCTCTGACTGCGCCAGGTTCTTGAATTCCTCGAGCAGCGACTCCAGGAGGCTCTTGGTCCGCGCGGGATCCCTGCCCTCGAGCGCGACGGAGAACATGTTCGTCTTGCCGATCTGGCGCACCTGCAACCCGTTCAGGATGAGCTCCTGGGCCGGGTCGTCGAAGGCGGCGACCTCGGACGCGAAGGTCGGGTTGTTGAAGACCCTCTCGGCCAGTCCCTTGCTCTGAAGCTGCGCGATCCGGTTGGGGATGTATCGCTCCTGAGCGATGGGATCGTGGCGGCCGATCTCGTGCGATACCAGGGTCGAAAGGACCGGGTTGAATTCGGGCGGGTCGATCGTGACCTCGGCGCGGGCCTGATAGATCTTCGGCTGTCGCAGGGCCCAACTCGACGTCGCGATGGCCATGGGCACCGCCACCGCCAGGATCAGCCAGACCCGCCGCCGCAAGGCTCTGATGTAGTCGGCCGGCGTCTTCACGGCCGCCGGATTGATCGGGAGGGATGCCGGAACGGCCATGGGGGCGTGGCGATTGACGCTTGGGCTCGGAGCCGAAGCGGCGGATTGATCTCGAAGCGGCACGATTCCGTCCATGGGCGCCTCCGGAACAAATCCAAGTTTCATCGCCGGGCGAGGCCTGTCGGAGCAGTCACGGATTCCACGACCGGGAGTCGGGGGGGAGCGACTTCACCGTGCGGTCGTTGCACGTGAAGTCTCATCCCGAGGATTCGGGAGATGACGCCGGTCATCCCGTGAAGCTCGCCTCGCGGGGTCGAGGACTCCGCGATCAGCGGCTCGACCGTACTGGTCTCTGTCGTCGGAATCCACGACTCCGACGTGTTCGACTCGATGGACTGAAACCACTCCAGACGCCCGGCCAGTGCTTGACCGAGCCGCTCCAGGTAGCGAAAGACGATGTCCGACGCCAGGTCTGGCTCTCGTCCCAGCTCGACGCGGACCGTGATCCAAAGTCCCTCGCCACCGGAGAGTCGAAAGACGGCGCCCGGTCCCGACATCGCGCTCGCCGAACCGGCCAGATCCTGGACTTCACCCCTTGCGGTCGGCCGCAGTGGCGAGTCGGCACTCGTACAGGAGACTTGCAACAGCTCGCAGCCAAGATGCCGGGCGGTCCGCTCGACGATCTCGAAGGCGGTCGTGGCCGAGTCGCAGAGCTCAATCCGCTGGATGCCCTCCCATGTCAACTTGGCCGCCTGGCGCTCCTGCCGGCCCCGCGTCATCCGGGCCTGCAAGTCCCCGCGCAGGTTGGTCAGCTCGTCGCGACGGCTGGTCACCACCACAAGGAACGCCAGGCAACCGGAAATTCCCAAAACGAGCGCCAGGAACTCACTTCGCAGGGCCACGCCCAGAAGCACCGCTCCACAGAGAAAGCCCGAGAAGCTGTAGAGCAAGAGCGCGGCTTGACGCGGGTTCAGACCCAGGCCGATCAGCAGGTGATGCACGTGCCGCCGGTCCGCCGCGCTCAAGGGAAGGTTGCGCACCCAACGGCGAAAGATTGCCATTGCCGTGTCCGAGATTGGCAGGCCCATCGCCAGGATCGGAAACAGGATCGAGATCGCCGAGGGCCCTTTCATCGAGCCCTGGACGCCAATCACGCCGATCAGGAGCCCGATCAGGAGAGCCCCGCTGTCTCCCAGGAAAATGCAGGCAGGGTGCCAGTTATAGAGCAAGAACCCAGCCAGGCTGCCCGCCAGTGCCACGGCCAGAACCGCTACCCCGCTGTTCTCGTTGTGAATGGCCACAAGGGTCAAGGTCCCACTGACCAGCAGCCCTACCCCCGAGGCCAGGCCGTCCATGCCGTCGATCAGGTTCCAGACGTTCATGCAGCCCAGGAACCAGAGCATCGTCGCCACCAGGCTGGGCAGCGCCAGATTCACGGGCATTCCCGGCAGGCCGAGCTCGAGGTTCGGCTGTCCCAGGTCGAGGTTCAGGCTGAGCACATCAATGGTCTGGATCCGGATGCCCCCCAGGTAGAGCGTCAGCACGGCCAGGGCCTGCCCGAGCAGCTTGACACGCGGCCCGATCGATCGTGTGTCGTCGACGAAGCCGACAACCAGGATGATCAGCGCGGCGCTCAGGATCGCCCACTCATGATGGAGATCCGGCAGCGGCAGGCTGACGAATCGCGACGATCCTGAAAGGTGCGGGAACACCGTTCCCGCGGCGATGCCCAGAGCCAGGCCCAGACCGCCGAGCCGGGGAATTGCCCCGGTGTGGATGCGCCGGAACTGGTCGGGCCGATCAATGGCGCCGACCCAGCTCGCGATCTGGGTGGCCAGTGGCGTGGCCAGCACGCAGCCCATCATCGCCAGCGCGAAGATCATCAGGTAACTGTTGGAGATCACCATGAACCGTGTCCCCCCTCATGTCGTCGATCAGCGGTCCCGCGGCTCCGGAAGTCTCGCAAGAGTGCGAGCAACCCCGGCATGCGGAGATTGTCCAGCGGTCGCCGGTCATTCCCCGAGATCATGACCTGGGATGAAGGGAGGTCACCCAAGTGGCGAACGTCAGCCCGGCTCGTTGGCCGTTGCCTGGCCGGAATGGCCCGGCGCCAGCGGGGAGTGCGAGAACGGCCCGAGGAGGCATCACGTATGAACAGGATGCAGAAAACCACGGTATGTCTCGTCTTCCTTGACTCGTGCGGGTGCGGCCCGACCCCAAGAATCCATCTCAGGGCTGAGCATCCGGGAGGGCGGAGTATGGTCTCTGATGAGCTTCCGGTCAAGCGCGATTTAGTCGTCACCGCGAGTGCTAAATTCGAGATCAGAACGCATCCACCTGGACGACTCGGCCATATCCGCGATGCTTCGAGCCTCCATAGAAATCGGCTTCATTAGGTTCGCTTGAGCTCGCCATTTTGCGTCATTTGTGACTCTAAGGCATTGATAGGCCAGGACTTGAATAGGTCACGAATTTGGCTTCGGTAGCAACGTCCCGCCAGTTGAACACATCGAGGAATCCCATCCTGCGACCGCCATGCTACCGGCAGAGGTTTTTCGGAGGCGCTCGCCAGTTGGTGTGCAACCATGAGCCAGTTCTGGCCCTTCGCCAGGACCCGTAGCCTGGGAGTCGTAAGAACGGAATTCATTCCGTTTCTTCCCCGCCGATCGATCGGCTCGCTCAAACGGAACCAACGGAACGGAAAAAACGGAATGAATTCCGTTCTACGAAGAGGTAACCTCGGAGGCGCTCGCCAGTTGGTGTGCAACCATGAGCCAACTGGGGCGGTTGCGCCCTCCGAAAATGGACGCCTGCCACCCGTCCTGGCGCACCAACTGGCGTGCGTCTACGAATTTTTCGGGGACGCCGATGCACCCGGAGTCAATGGGCGCTTCAGAGCCACCGATCTGACCATCAGTCGCGATGGCAAGCCTATTCTGGCAGAATCGCTCCTATTCCCAAACTCGAGACTTGCTCTAATTTCAAAGGCTTCGTGATCTGACCCCAAAAACCATCGAAAAAAAAGCGTTCGGTTGGGCTTGCAAGCGTTCCTTGATGAGAGTACATAGCTCGCTCCGATTCTCTGTATTGCCTCAAGAAGCGGAACCTCTCGATGTCACGCAGGACAATGCACCGAGGTCATTCCACGAAACCGCTCGAGAACCAGGCCGGAACGCGATGCCACCGCTCTTTTCGCCCGAAAACCGAACCTCTCGAACCGCGACTGATGATGTCTGGCGACATTCACCTAGCTCGCCTTCTGCCCTTTTTCCACCGTTAAGCAGGCGGCGCCAAGGCTGAAAGCAAGGCCTCCTGGAACGGGCGTGAGAGTTTTGAAAAGGCCGCACCGTACCCATGGTTTGCAAAAACCCAACGCTCTTCCTGCGTTTCAGGAGGTTACAACCAGGAATTCGTCGCAACTCTTTTTACGGAAAGCACTTATACGAGGTAGTCGGGGAGACCTGGTTCAAAGCTGGGTAACAAAAACCGGAGCGAGTGATCTTTTCTAAAATGCCTGCTTCCTCCATGTTGGCGTCGTTTGTCCGCACAAACTGTGTTTCATGGAGGAAGCAGACATGGATTGT
>JBAUOX010000315.1:0-2390 GCA_049579985.1 Isosphaeraceae bacterium
TTCTGTTTGCCGGTTGGATTCTGGCACGATGCTTGCTTTACCTCGAAAACGCGGGAATGAATGGGATCATGTTCAAAACGCTGCGGATGAAGTTGATGCTCGGGTTTCTGCCCCTCCTGGCCATCCTTATTGGCCTGGGACTGTGGGCGATCGCGATGTTCTACGGACTGGGCGGAAACATCGATGTGATCCTGCGTGAGAATTACCGCAGCGTGCTGGCCGTGGAGCGCATGAAGAAAGCGCTTGAGCGCGCTGATGGACGAACCGACTCGTTGTCCGGGCGAGTGGTTCGGCGTGGTTTCTACCGGCGATCTTGATCATTGTCTCCGCCTTGTGGTTCACCCGGGCGGAGCTGTTCGGTCCGTTGGCCGGCCGCATGCAATCGCGTTCACATGGAATCGTCGAACAACGTGGTTTTCCCCGGTCTCGACCCCCGCAAAGGAGACTTAACTTGGCCCTCGCAACGTTCGCCCTCGGGATGGTAATGTTCGCCTTGTTCTTCGGCCTGATCGTCGCGTGCGATCGGCTCTAAATCGATAGGGAGTCTTTGTCGTGCTCTACCTGACCGCATTTGTCACCGTGGCTGCGCTGGTGTATCTCGTCTACGCCATGCTCCGGCCGGAAAAATTCTGATTCACGACTCGCATTCACGAGGAGACTTTCGTGGGATTCAACCTTGCCTGGCTGCACCCGTTCTGGGCCCTTGGGTTGCCGATCGCCTTATCCTTCCCGATCGGGTGGTCGATGTTCCGCTCGCTCGATCCGGCCCCTGACCGCGTGGGCCGGGGTCTCGACGCCTTGCCGATGTTCCTCTGCCGTCTGCTCGGTCGCCGCAAGCCAGCGGAAATGGACTGGAAACGGTACGCCCTCGCCTTTCTGGCATTCAACACGGCCCTGTTCGTCCTGACCTTCGGCCTGCTCTACGCCCAGCAATACCTCCCGCTGAACCCCGACGGCAAGGGGTCGCTGGGGGCTCTCGGCTACAAGGATACCGCGGGCGTGGACCACCCCGGCGCCGATACCGGCGTCGTCTTCAACACCATCTGCTCATTCGTGACCAACACCAACCTCCAGCACTACTCGGGCGAGCAGCACCTCAGTTACTTCAGTCAAATGGGCGGGATTGTGTGGCTGCAGTTCGTCACACCGGCGGCCGGTCTGGCGGTCATGCTGGCCGTGATCCGCGGACTGCGCGGCGACAAGACCATGGGCGACTTCTACGTCGACCTGATGCGGATCCTGGTATTCGTCTTGGTCCCGTTGTGTGTGATCCTGGCACTCATCCTTGTGGCCAACGGAATGCCGATGACCTTCCTTGGGGCGGTCAAAGCATCGCCACTCGACGGAGCCGCGGCCAAAATGGACACCCAGACGATCTGTCGCGGACCGGTCGCCGCACTGGTGGCCGTCAAACAGATCGGGACCAATGGTGGCGGCTTCTTCGGGCCGAATTCAGCCCATCCGTATGAGAATCCGTCGGTCTGGAGCAACCTGATCGAGATTGTCGAGATCGTGGTGTTGCCGATGGCATCGCTTGTGATGTTTGGCTTGATGCTCAAAAACCGGGCCCACGCGGCGGTCGTCTATGGCTCGATGCTCGCTTTCCTGGTCGTCGGAGTCGTCCTGGCCACCCACTACGAGGTGCAGCCCAGCGCTGCCACCGAGAATCTTGCGGTGGTCCAGGGGCCGAATATGGAGGGCAAGGAGGTCCGTGCGGGAGCGATTTCCGGTGCGACCTGGGCCGCCATGACGACCGCGACTTCCAATGGCTCGGTCAACAGCATGCACGACAGTCTCAACCCGATCGCGGGCATGGTCGCCATGTCCAATCTGATGCTCAACGTGGTCTTCAGCGGCGTCGGCGCTGGGTTCCTGAACATGCTGATGTATATCATCGTTGCCGTGTTCCTGGCGGGCCTGATGGTGGGCCGGACGCCGGAATACCTGGGCAAGAAGGTCGAGGCCAAGGAGGTCAAGCTGGCCATGACGGCAATACTGCTGCATCCCCTGCTGATCCTGGCCGGGGCCGGCCTCTTCGCGGCGACCGACTGGGGAGCCAAGACGACGGCCAATCCCGGCCCGCACGGCTTTTCAGAAATCCTCTACGAGTTCAGCTCGGCGTGCGCCAACAACGGTTCGGGATTCGAAGGCCTGGGCGACAATACGCCCGCGTGGAACGTGGCGACGGGCTTTGTCCTCTTGATGGGACGATTCCCGCCGATTTTGCTGCCGCTGGCCTTGGCAGGGTGCCTGGCCACGAAGAAGCTCGTCCCCCAGACCGCCGGCACATTGAAAACCGACAACCTGACGTTTTTCGGCATGCTGGTGGGCACCGTTTTGCTGGTGGGTGCGTTGTCGTTCATGCCTGCACTCGTGCTCGGCCCCGTTGC
>JBAUOX010000316.1:0-14121 GCA_049579985.1 Isosphaeraceae bacterium
GTGAGGATTCTCAGCCGGATGGGTGTCGTCGGATCTGGAAACACCTCCTCTTCCTATTTCCTCCAAAACCCCACGACAAACCGAGATCTGGCACCCAGACGTCGGGAAGTTATTTCATCAGCGTTCCCAGGCTCACCTTGGCCAGTTCCACGGCCATCGGGTTGAGATCGACGCCGTAGATGCAGCACTTCAGGACGTGGCGTTTGAGAAGGTTGATGTCGGTGAGCTTGTCCCGGACCACTGTGACGCCCTGGGTCGAGAGAGACTCCAGGATCAACGTGCGGGTCCGCTCCAGGGCGAAGCTGACGGGGTTTACAGGGAAGGCACTGAGGAACTGGAGCAGCTTGTCGGTGATCTGGTCTACCGCCTCGACCAGGAAGTGACCACTCCCCATCGCCGGGTCGAGCACCTTGATGTCGAAGAGACGCTCGACCAACTCCTTGTGGGTGGCGTGCGTCTTCTCGATGGCGAAACGCCGGATCGCCTCCTTGTCCTTCGTCGGAGACAAGCCCTGGGGCGGGTAGGCGGTCGCTTTCTGCAACTCATTCTCGAACGTGCGCCGGACCTTGCGGAACTCCGGCCTAAGGGCTTCGAGCTTCTCGTCGAGGATCGGGCCGACCGTTTGGCCGACGATGTACTCCACGATCGGATCGGGCGTGTAGTAGGCCCCGGAGGCTTTCCGTTCAGCCTTGTCGTTCGAGAGGTAAACCTCGCCTTTCTTGACGACCACCTCGACGGTCCTGCCCCGCTTGGCCTTGACCCCCGAGAGCGGGATATACTTCTCCTGGTTCCTCTCGGTCTGGGTCGTCAGGTCTTCTTCGGCGACCTTGAGCTTGAACTCCAGGAGCCCTTCGTAAATCGAGCCCAGGTGACGGACTTCGAGCGACTTGAAGTCGATGAAGACGAGCCCGAGGGTCTTCTCATCCTGATCCCTGGCCAGACGGTCGATCGCCCTGGCCAGGTAACGGTCCGGGACTCGATGGTCTCTCAAGAACCGTGCAATCCCCTGATCCCGATCGTCGGTGGCGTCTGGTGCCGTGTTGAAGAGGCCACCGTTGTAGGTTGGGACATTGAGAACGGGGTCCCCCTTGTCTAACGCCTTGAAGAGAGTGCAGAGGCGATCATAGAACACGGTGGCTCTGTCTGAGTACGCCTTCTCGAGAAAGGCGTTCGCGTCGTCGAGGGCGACCCCCGCCTTGACAGCGATCTCCTCTTTGATCTTCTTCAGGCTGGCCTCGCCGTAAGGCGCTTCCCGCACGGGCAACAGGTCTCGGCTCTCCGCATAGAGCAGGAACAGCAGGCGATATAGAGCAGGAACAGCAGGCGATAGAGCAGCGTGAGTGTCGCCTCGTATACGTCTGAGAGTCCCTCGGTGGTGGGCTTGCCCTTAAGGTTGAGCCGCTCGCGCCGGTCGGCCAGGAATCCTTCGGCAAGGTGTGGGAAGATCGTGATGAAGACCCGTTCCTTGAGGCGATCGCCCAGCCGCTTGGCATAGTCCCGGCTCCCCTGGAGGATGCCGTCGAGCCAGCAGCCCTCACCCGCAGCGTCCTTCTGAAAGGCGGCAGAGCGGAAGAACAACCACCAGTACCGGAATGCCTCGTTCGGGTCGGAATCGCCCGAGACGTTCAGCGCCTCGATCAGATCGACCTCGTAGAAGTTCGTAGAACGAGCATGAGCCTGACGGCTGTAGAGCCTCCAGAGCCGTCCGTTCGTGACGATCGCCCAGTCAGCGTGTCCCTCTTCAATGGCGGCGACGACCTTCGCACCGGGGTTCTCGTCGGGATGATCCGGGTCTTGAAAGTCCGGCCCATCGAGCCAGCGACCCCATGGATAGACGAAGGCGGCGCTCAGGTTGCGAGCCCCGGTCGGATCTTTAAGGAAGAAGTCCGGCTTGGAGTCATCAATGCCAGCAGAGGCGGACTGAGGCAAAGGCAGGAAACCAAGATGCCCGAAGACGGGTTTGAGGAGTTGCGATGTGATCTCCGCACGCCCCTTGGCGTGCCAACGACTTTGGGCGTCCTGGTAGAGGTTGCGAACCTGCTGGAACACGCTGGAGGGGTTCTCCCGCCAGGCGGTACCTTCCTTGAGCCGCTCACGCAGGAAGTAGTCCGAGAAGAGTCCTCGGTTCTGGAAGAACTCCCCGGTGAAGATGGCGTTGTCGAAAACGACACGCAGTTTGTCGAACTGATCGAGAGCGTCCTGGTGCGTCCATGTGAACTGCCGGAGCGTCCGCACGTCCTGAGGGCTTGGCTTCCTCCGGTCGATGCTGAAGATTTTCGGGACGACCTGGACCTTGTACCCGCCACCGGGTCCGGCCTGCTCCTTGGTCTTCTTGTCGAGCAGGACGAACTCCAGGGTGTCGAAGGTAGCGGCGAGGACGACGAGATAATCCTCATTACTCTTCCCAATAATGCGGATCAGATCGTTGCGGACTTTGGCGGTCAGCGACTTGGGCTGAACGAACAGCACTCTGAGGAACCCGTCCTCATCCTCCGACAACAGTTCGATCGAGCGGATCGACGTTGCCGTGTCGCCTGACAGTCCCAAGGAAGTGGGGGTCAGGACGGTCCGTCGGCTGGTGTCGTATCCTAGACGGCTCAGGAACGCTGCCAGGGCGTCCGGCGAGGTTAGTCCCGCAAGGTCTTTGGTCGTCAGGTCGAGGTCGGTCTTGAGGACTGCCATGTCGTTTCCGATCCCAAGAGCGTCGATACGCAGATTACCGCCGATCCTCAAGGTCTAAGGACGCTTCATTCTATCACAAAACCAAGGTGCGACTTCACTTGAGGCGTTGGCCTTGCTGGTCGTAGTTCTAACCCGGTCGAAGTCGAACCCCGGCTTATTTAGCCCCTTGACCAGCAGCTCGCCTGTCTTTCGGTTACCGTCATGCCGCTCACCAATGCCGATTACGATGTCCCCACCCAGCGAATTTGCCAGTGAGGCCACCGTGCAGAGGAACTTGACCCGCTCGTCGTCGTTGGCCTTGGGCAAGTTCTCCTTGTACTCAAGTCGATCGCCTTCCTTGACTTTGTTCTCGACCAGGGATCGGATGTCGGCAGCGGCAATCTCGTCGAGGGGTTTCGGGAGCAGCATCAGAGTCGGCTCCCCGGCGTTCGTTCCGCACTCGGCCTCCATCCCGCCAGGACAAGATCGGCCAAGACTCTGTAAGCGACATATCCCCGACCAAAATGCGTCATTGTCAGGTATTCATACTCTTCAACGAACCGCTTGAAGACCGGCTTCAGATTGTCAGGGAGGATCGCTTCAGCCTCCTTGTACTTGTCGCTCGTCACGGGCATGGCTGGATAGCCCCAATGATCCGGGCGTCAGGGTTTCCGCACCGCCCAATCTCCAGGTGCATCACTGGTGCGTAAAGCCCTAGCATACAAGGCTTACCGCTGGTTGGCCACGCCGGAGTTGTCGCTTCGACAAAAACTTGCCGGAGATAAGGAGTGAACAGGCTTTGCGGCTCATGGCCATCCGGCAGGCACGCCGGGAGCCACTGGCGTTGACCGCCTCCGGCCACGAGAGAATGGTCAACGGTTGGGCAGCAGCGAGCGGAGAGGAAAAGTTTGATTTGCCCGAAGGGATCGCCCGGTTCGGTGACATACTAAATATGGAGGGGCCGCTCGTCGAGATCGGGTCCCGTTCGGTCTTTGACACTTTGACAATTCGGCGGTTGGTGGAGGGCAGTAGCCAGCGGGGGAGGGTCTACGCACGCCCTGACCCCGCTGGCCCCGGCGGGTGCCGGCGTGGGGCGTGGGGCGTGGGGCGAAAGCATAGTGGCTCGTGAAGCCGAAGGGAGGGAGCCGGCGGTGAGCGAAAAGCGCCCAAACGAAGCCAATTTGCCCGTGGTGTTAATCATTGATATATTGTGACTTAGAACGAATAAACGCGGGATCGAGCAGGCAAAACGAACCCAATTTCCGGCCGTTGACACAAGGGCCTTGGGGCGATAGAAGAGCGGTCAGTGGCACGAGAACTCCGCGTTTTCTCAACATTTCTCAACATTTTACGGCTCATCTGTTCAGTCCATGGATACCCAGCTCGGCGCGCGACATCGACGGTGAACCTCGACGAGTCACCGAGGTCGTGCTTAACGAACAATCTCTGCCGGTAGCTGGTTCGGGCAGGGTTGGGAGACCACGCCCGAACCAGTGCAACAAGTCCGATAGGAAAGAAAACACGCGTCAACCGCAACTTCGCAGCATGCCAGGGCCACCCAGGTCCAATAGAAAAAGTAAGCCCTTCCTGTCGGGAAAGAAGCAGGCATCTGGTACAGTGCTAATACGTCGGGGCGAGTCCTGAACTGACGGTCAGAGATCCGCATGAGAATCGGCATCGTCAATGATTCAGTCATGGCCTGCGAGGTGCTGCGCCGGGTGGTGCTGTCGGTGCCCGGGCAAGAGGTGGCGTGGATTGCCCGCGATGGTGAACAAGCCGTGGCGATGACGCGAGCCGATGGGCCCGATGTGATCCTCATGGATCTGTTCATGCCGGGGACCGACGGCGTCGAGGCCACCCGGCGGATCATGAACGAATCGCCCTGTGCGATCCTGGTGGTGACGGCCACGGTCAGCGGGCATATCAGCAAGGTCTACCAGGCGATGGGTAGCGGCGCGCTCGACGCTGTTGATACGCCCGTGCTGGGCTCGGGAGGCGAGGTCGCCGGCGCAGCCTCATTGCTCCGCAAGATCGACGTGATCGGCAAACTGATCGGCAAGACGCCACCGCATACGGCTACCTTGCCATCTTCGGCTCCGGTCGAGTGGCCGATCCAGGAGCCGGCCTTGCACCCCTTGGTTCTGCTCGGCTCGTCGACCGGAGGGCCGTTCGCGCTGGCGGAGATCCTCTCCAAGCTTCCCGCGTCCCTGAAAACGACGATCGTGATCGTGCAGCATGTGGACGCCGCCTTCGCCCCTGGGCTGGGCCAGTGGTTGAGCCAGCACGCGGGACGAAAAGTCGAGCTCATCCGAGGCGGAATGGAACTGACCGAGGGAATGATTCTGCTTTCCGGCACGGACGATCATCTGGTTCTGGGCGCGAACGGCCGGCTTTATTACTCGGCCGAGCCCAGGACACTCAGTTACCGTCCGTCGGTTGATGTTTTTTTCAAGAGCGTGGCCGGGCACTGGCCTCGCTCGGGAGTCGCCGCGCTCTTGACGGGAATGGGCCGGGATGGCGCCGAGGGGCTGCTCCAGCTTCGGCGCCTGGGATGGAAAACGATCGCTCAAGACGAATCCACGAGCGTGGTCTGGGGCATGCCCCGGGCGGCCGTCGCGCTGGGCGCGGCCGACCAGGTCCTACCTTTGCCCCTGATCGGCCAGGCCATCGCCAGCTTTTTTCTGGTTCAAGATCCGAGTCAGGCGCAGGCGCACCCTACTCCATTCTGAAAAGATGATAGAGCTTGGGACGACCGGCCCAGTGACGTCAGCACGCCGGGAGGTTTGGAATGAGCACCGAGCCCCTCTTGACACAACACAAGGTCACCATCCTCCTGATCGATGACCAGCCGATGATCGGCGAGGCCGTGCGACGGATGCTGGCCGGCGAGCCGGACATCGCCTTCAACTACTGCCGCGATGCCACCAAGGCCCTTGCGGAGGCGGCCCGGATCAAGCCCACGGTCATTCTTCAGGACCTGGTCATGCCCGACATCGACGGCCTGACCCTGGTCAAGAATTTCCGCGCCAACGAGGCGAGCAAGGAAACCCCGATGATTGTGCTGTCCACCAAGGAAGACCCGGCCGTCAAGGCCGAGGCCTTCGCCCTGGGGGCCAACGACTATATTGTGAAGCTCCCCGACAGGCTCGAGCTGCTGGCGCGGATTCGTTATCACTCCAAGGGCTACATCGCACTCCTTCAGCGCAACGAGGCCTACCAGGCCTTGACGGAAAGCCAGAAGCGGCTGGCCAGCGAGGTGAAGCAGGCGGCCAATTACGTCCAGTCGCTCTTGCCCGACAAGCTGAAGAAGGGCCTGATCAAGACCGACTGGCGGTTCGTTCCCTCGGCCGAGCTGGGGGGTGACTCGTTCGGCTACCACTGGCTCGACGACGACCACTTCGCGTTCTACTTGCTGGACGTCAGCGGCCACGGCGTCGGCGCGGCCTTGCTCTCGGTCTCGGCCATGAACGCGCTGCGGTCCCAGGCCCTTCCCAATACCGACTTCCGCCAGCCTGGCCAGGTTCTCTTCGCGCTCAACAACGCGTTCCAGATGGATCAGCAGAACGGGCTCTACTTCACGATCTGGTACGGGGTCTATCACAAGCCGACGCGCCGCGTTGATTACTCCGGGGGCGGCCACCCCCCGGCCCTGCTCATCAACGGCCCGACCGCCGAGCAGGCGACCCTCCAGATTCTTGATTCCAAGGGGCCAATGATCGGCGCGGTCACCGACCTCGAATACGAGTCGGGCAGCACCACGCTCGATTCCTTCGCCAAGATCTACATCCTGAGCGATGGCGCGTACGAGATCGAGAAAGCCGACAAGACGATGTGGCCGTTCAGCGCGTTTCTGGCGTTCATGGGCCAAGGCCCGCATCACGGCACGGAGACTTCGAAGATGGATCTTCTCATCGCCCACGACCGCGAGCTGATGGGTACGGACGATTTCGCCGACGACCTCTCGCTCGTCGAGCTCATTTTCTGACTCCCGCCTGGCCCCGTCCTCCTTTCAGGGGCGTGTTCGCCGCCACTCGAGCCAATGGATTCCTTGCGGATCCGAATGGCTTCCTGTAGGGTGGCGCTATTACCTGCACGCAGTTTCACCTCGTCAGCTCGAGGAGTGGCGTGCGAGATGCAATGCCCCGATTTGGGAGATTCGGACAATGCTTGTTCCAATGTCGATGTGGATTCTGGCGGTAGCCTTGGGCCAGTCACCGGCTCCTGTCGCGGCCGACGCCGGATGGTTGAAGGCCGTACCGGCCGACGTCGACGTGGCAGTTCGCACGCGCGGCGTGGACGCGACGCATGCGGACCTGATGGCGATGCTCAGGATCATGAGTCCGACGCTGGCGGAACGGGCCGAGCAAGGCCTGACCGATCCTTTGGCCCAGTTTCGCCAGAAGTTCGGCGAAGCCGCGGCCAGAACCCCGTGGGTCGGCCTTATCCGAATTCCAGCGCCGGCCGGTGAGGGGAGGCCCCCTTTTGCCATCCTGGTCCTGAATGATGACTATCCGGGCGTGCTCAAGGGGATGGAAGGTGGCAAGGACCCTGAGCTCAAGCACCAGGAAGGGGGCTACGACGCTTTCAAGACCCGCAACGGTGAGGCGGCGTACGCCGTCAAGGGGCCTGGATTCGTAGCCTTTGGTCCTGACCAGGCGCTTATTGGCGCGATTGCCAAACCCGGCGAGAAGACGCTCGACAAGGCTCTGACACCCGCTCTCACTCAGCAATTCCTGGCTGGCGACGTTGGCGTCTATGTGAGCGCCGGTGCGCTAGTGGCCCGCTATTCCGACCAGATCGACCAGGCCCGTCAGACCTTCATGGGTGCCCTTGACCAGGCCGGCCAGAAGGCCGGAAATGCCGGGACCATGAACGCCGCCAAGGAGATCTACGGCGCTCTCTTCGATTCGCTCAAGGATGCAGAGGCATTGACCATCAGCGTCGACGTTGCGGCTGAGGGCCTGAGTCTGGCGGGCGTCTTGACCGTGAAGCCCGAGTCCGCCCTCGCCGAGGCCAGTGCGAAGGCCGCATCCGGGACTGCTGCAGACCTGGCCGGGCTTCCCCCAGACGCCTCATTTTACGTATACATGAACATGGAGGCCAGTACGGTCCACCGGCTTCAGGGCATGTCCATGCGGCTGATGAATCCGGGCGGGAAGCCCACGCCCGACCAGGCCAAGGCCCTGGCCCTACTTGATGAAGTAGGTCGGCTCGCGACGGTTGGAAGTGTCACGTTCGATGGTGGGATGCGAGGCATGAACGTCACCCACGTCGCCGATCCCAAGAAATACATCGCCGCTTGCCAGGCAAATATCCAGGCCCTGAAGGGAGGCGATGCCCCGTCCCACGTTTATAAGGACGTCAAGATCGAATCGGATGTCGAGAATTATCAAGGTTTGACCTTCAGCCACGTCCTTGTCACTCTCGACTTCGACAAGCTCGCGCAGGTCAATCCCAACAACCCGGGTGGCGCCGCGGCCGTGAAGTCGATGTTCGGTGGTGAGACCATGAACTCCTGGCTCGGCACCGATGGACAACGCGTGTTCCAGGTCACGGCCCCGACCTGGAGCGACGTCAAGGCCCAGATCGACACGTTCCTGAGGGGAAATGCAGGAATCGGTACCGTTGCCGGCTTCAAGAGCGTACGCTCCCGCTTGCCCGAGCAAGCCAACCTTGTGGTGCTGGTGAGCGCCCAGGGGCTGGTGCGGATGTTCGCGACTCAATTCGCTGCAACGCTCAACAAGCCAGATCTGAAAGCCCCTGGCGACCTTCCCAAGGAGCCCGTCCTTTTCGGCGTGTCCTTGACGCCCAGGTCTCCCTCCGGCTACGAATTCCACCTCGTCGTGCCCAGCCAGGTCGGGCCGATCTTCGAGAAGGGCCTGGTGCCGCTGTTTCAGTCGATCGTGCCACCGAGTAAGCCTTGAGGACTCGCCCAGCACCTCGTCACGACGATGCCGGAGGGAGACGTCCAGTATAATAGAGGGCCTGTCCCTCCGGCTCTTCTGTCGATTGAGTGTTGCATCCTGTTCCTGCCCTGAGCCGGCGGGGGCATAGCGGCGGCCATGGTGATTTCGCTATCCCGCTGGAGTGCCCGGTCCATGGAATACTCGACCTGGTCGCGTCGGATTGTCGACCTGGCCGGGGCGGTTTCACGTCTGGAGGCGGAGGCGACCCCCCTGGGAGTGCCTTCGCCCGGCTCGACCGCCTGGCATGCCAACCTATTTCAAAAACTGCTGCCGCAGGTGACCGGGGGGCCCTATCTCATCGTGGCCGTGGCGGGCGGGACCAACATCGGCAAGAGCACAATGTTCAACCACCTGGTCGGCTTTCCGGCCAGCCGGGTCCATCCCGACGCGACCCAGACGCGTCATCCGGTTTGCCTGCTGCCTCGGACGTTTTCTCAGCGTCACGAGCTGGCCCGGGTCTTTCCCGGTTTCGAGCTGGGCTCCTGGACCTCGGAGGACGACGCGGTCGCGGAAGGACCGTCCAACCGCCTGATCCATCGCGAGGACGCCAGCGGTGTTCAGCCGTCCAACCTGGTGCTTCTGGACACTCCCGACGTGGACGGCGCCATTCCCGTGAACTGGGACCGGGCCAGGCTCATCAGCCGCGCCGCCGATGTCCTGATTGCCGTCCTGACCCAGCAGAAGTTCAACGACGCCGCGGTCCGCCGTTTCTTCCGCGAGGCCGCGGAGGCCGACAAGACGATCCTGGTTGTCTTCAACATGGTCGAATGGCCCGAAGACCGCGAGCACTGCCTGCGCTGGCTTGACACCTTCTGTAAAGGGACCGGCGCGACACCGGCCCATGTCTACGCCGTGCCTCGCGACCGAACCGCGGCGCGCGAGAACCGGCTGACGTTTCACTCCCTGTCCCAGGGCGCGACCGAGCCCAGGGGCGATCTTGCCGAGCTGCGCTTCACCGAGATCAAGGTTCGCTCACTCCGTGGCGCCTTGCGGCAGATGCTCGAGGCACGCGAGGGATTGCCCGTCTACCTGGAAGAGCTTCGCGCTCGCGCCGAGGAGAACCGCGAGGCCAGGAAGATCATCCACGACACCGTCCAGCTCAAGCTCGAAGCACCCGCGCTTCCCGGCCACATCGTTACCGGTGAGATCTGGCGCTGGCTGGAGCCGCGGCGCACGCGGTTCGACCGGACCGTCCACAAGTTCTACGGCAAGCTCGGCGGGGCGGTGATGAAGTTGCTGCCGGGCCGCCGTGACCCGGCCAGGGAAGAGGCCGACTATGTCAAGGCCGAGCAGGCACTCCTGACCCGGGCTCTGGAAGAGATCTACAGCAAGCTCGAACTCGTCGAGCGAGCGGCCAAGCCGGTCCTCCGAAAGGAGCTCGAGCCCGTGCTCTCCGGGGTTGAGCGGCAACGTGCGTTCAACGAGCTTCACACCCGCCTTGCGGCCACTCCGCTGCTGACTGACGACTACCGCCGGGCGATTTCGGGAGAGCTTGAGCGGTTTGAAACCGAGCACCCGAGGATGATGCGGGCCATCGAGTGGGGATTGATCGCCACGGCCGTCATCCGGCCAGCCATCTCGATCGGCATGTTCGGGGGTGCCGAGCTGATCACGCACACAGCGCTTCACGTTGGCTCTCATTCGGTTGTCCAGGTCGCCATTGAAGCCGCGGCGGGCGCGGCGGGCGCGGCGGGCGGCGAGGGGGCTATCGCCGGTCTCGCGGCGCCGGCGAGGAAACTGATTGCCGATCTCTTCGCCAAGTTCTACAAGGAGCGCGCATCGCTTCTTGCCCGGGTGATCCACGATTGCGTCCTGGGCCGACATCTCGAGCGAATCGACCGGCTGGCCGCACTTGCCGAGAGCGACGATTATCGCATCGCGGTCCGCATCGCCGGCGATCTGTCACGCGAGCTCGCGGTCTTGGAAGAATCGCCGCCGGGACTCGCAGATCCACCCCTGGCTCCGGTCCCGGCCGCAACTCCTACGCGATGAGGTGAGGAGAAAGAGGCACCCCTTGGCTGATCGATTCAACGCCCCCGACTGGGAGCGCGAGCACTTGCTGGCCGGGTTCGACCGGTTTCACACGCGGCTGGTCGGCTGGGCCCGCACGGCCCCGTCCTGGCCGCCGTTCGCCGCGGCCGAGCGCCTCATCACCCGGCTCGAGCCAAGACTGCGGGTTCCCGAGATCGATCTGGATCGGGCGCTGGTGATCGGCTTTCTGGGAGGCTCGGGCACGGGCAAGAGCACGCTCTTCAACGCCCTGTTGGGCCGGTCGATCAGCCGGGCCGGCAAGGAATACCGGCCCATGACCAGACGGGCGATCGTGGCCTGTCACCCGGATGTCGATCCCTGCTTCCTCGGCCTCGATGCCGATGCGCTGGAAGTCCATCGCCTGAATATCCCGCTCCTCGAGCAGATGATCCTGGTTGACTGCCCGGACCCCGACACGCAAGACCCCGACGATGGGTCTGGCGGCCAGCGCCATCTCGACATCCTGCGCACCGTGCTTCCCCACTGTGACGTGATGGTTCACACCGTCACCTCGCAAAAGTACAAGTCGCACGTGGTAGGCCAGGAATTGCTCAAGAACGCGCCGGGCCGGCAGATCCTCTATGTCCAGACTCACTCCGCGATCGATGCCGACAACCGGGCCGATCTGCGGACATACCTCGACGCCCTGGGCCTGCGGGTCCCCGAAGTCTTCCGGTTCGATGCGGTGGAGGCGCTGGCCCACCAGGAACACGGCGAGCCGGTCGATGGCGACTTTGGCCGCTTTCGCGACTTGCTCGAGCATGAGCTGGCCAGCCGGGCGCGGCACCGTATTCGGCGAGCCAACCTGCTGGGGCTGTACGAGTGGTTGCTCGCCACGATCAAGACGCCGATCGCTGGCCGGCTCGAGGATGTCACCCGGCTGGAGCAGGCGATGGACCAGGACCGCTCGGCGCTTCTGGCCAAGGTCCGCACTCGCATGACCGAGCGCATCGACGCCAACCGGCGGCTCTGGCGGTCGCGGGCTCTCCACCAGTTGACCCAAACCTGGGGTGCCGGCCCGCTGGCGGGGCTGCTGGGCCTCTGGTCGGCCGGAGGCAGCCTGATCCGGTCGCTGATCCTGCTGCGCGCCCGGACGCCAACCCAGGCGCTTCTTGCCGGAGGATTGGCGCTCAGCCAGCTTGTCGGCGAGAAATGGCGCGAGCGCCAGGCGACAACAGCCTGGGCGGCCGAAACGGATTTGGGACTGACCGAGGCCGACCTGGCCCGCGCCCGCAGCGTGCTTCGCGGCCACCATGCGGATGCCGAGATCGAGCTGGCCACGGCAACACCCGCAAGCGGCTCATCCGGCGATCTGTCGACCGAGCAACTGGCGGCCGTGGCGTTGCAGGTTTACCAGAAGCTCGAATCCGACATCGCCGAGGTGATCGAGCGCAGGGTCGCGCGCCGCGCGGGGCAACTCGTTCACATCGTCTTCGAGCTCGCCTTCTGCATCCTTCCGGCCTACCTCGTTTTCCACATGGGCCGCAACTTCTTCTACGAACACCTCTGGCTCAATGCACCGCTGCTTGGCCTCGACTTCTTTTTTCAGGCGGCCTTCTGGTGCCTTCTCTGGGGCGTGGCCATCGGCGCTCTGCTCCTGAGCTGGCTGAACGGCGGTCTCGAGCGGCAGTTGAAAGAGGTTGTCGTCAGGCTTTCACCCGAGCACCTCTTTGACGCTCTGTATGCCGGCTCTGCCGCGGCCTGCCAGGCCATCCGCCACCACATCGACGGCCTGGCAACCCTGGAGCGCGACCTGAAGCAACTCGAAGACCAGGTGGGCGGAGTTCTCGACCTCGGTCTGGGAGCACTTCGAGTCGGCTCTGACGATGCGACGTTGAGGCAGATAGGGTAACTTGAAACCGAGCTTGGGCCTGGACCGGTGCTGGCCGAAGGCCATCGCGAGGAATGAGGCGACCATGACGGACATCGTTGCCAATACGATTCGCGGTTGACTGGGCATGAGTGTCTCTTTCTTGAAGACAAGGCCGTGCTGCGCCGTGATTCACCGCAGGCGATCCCGACAGGCCATGACCTCATTCGAACGGTGTCGTCCTCACCTTGCCTCTTCCTGATGGCTAAGCACCTGATGAATATGAGGTGTGAACAGGCGCGGTTCCAGCAGGAAGGCATCGTGTCCCTTGTCCGAGTGCACGGTGATCCACATCACCGGGACGCGGTTCCGCTTGAGCATCTGAACCAGCTTGGCTTGCTCCTGCGGGGGAAACGAGAGATCGGAGTCGATGCTGAAGACGAGAAACTCCTGGTGGCGGCAGCGCTGGAACAGGTCCTTGAAATCCCTGGCGCCGGCCTCGGCCACGAGGTCGAACCACTGCCATGCGTCGAGGATTCGCAAGTAGGTGTTGGCATCGAACCGGCGGACGAACTTCTCTCCCTGGTGCAGCATGTAGGACTCCACCGGGTGATTCATCTCGTACCATCCGTAGGGAGGCTTGTGGCTGACGATCTCGGTGCGCGCTCGTTCTTCCAGATCAACCTGTGATACAAACGTCTTGTGCGCGATCCGCCGCGCCAGGGCCAGGCCAAGATCAGGCCGCGCGCTTCCGTAATAGTCGCCGCCCCGGAAGTTCGGGTCGGCCTCGATCGCAGCCACCTGCTCGAAATTGATGATTCGCTGATAGATTGTGGTTTCAACGCCCGTACCGACCGCCAGTACAATCCGGACCCGGTCCGGATAGCGCGTGGCGATAAGCAGGCTCAAAAATCCGCCGATCGAGGCGCCCGCCACCGCGTGCAGCCGGCAGACGCCGAGATGGTCGAGCAGCTTGATCTGCGAATCGACGATGTCGCTCATCCGCAAGACGGGGAAAGTGGGTCCCCAATAAGTGCCCGTCTCGGGGTTGATTGACGCCGGCCCGGTTGAGCCATAACAACCCCCCAGGTAGTTCACGCTGAGGACGCAGAACTTGCGGGTGTCGAGGGCCTTGTTGGGGCCAATGAAGCCGTTCCACCATCCTTCGTGCACTTCCTCGGTCCAGCGGCCATCGAGCCCCGGGACCGTGGTGTTGATGCCGGCCGCGTGCTGGCTGCCGGTCATGGCATGGAAGAGCAAGATCACGTTCGACTTGTCGGCATTCATCCGGCCGTACATCTCGTAGGCCAGGGTGAATCGGGCCAGCGGCCGGCCAACGCGCAAGACGAGCGGATTGTCCGGATCGTGGTACTCGACGAACCGCGTCTGGGTTTTGCCGATGGATTGGCTCATGAAACCGGAAAGTCAAGCGTGGCGATCATGTGGAGTTCGAGGAGGCGAAATCAACGGTCCAAAGACCGGGGTATGAACGTCAGACGGTCACGCGCAAAGCTTGGTCCAGATCCGCGAGGATGTCGTCGATGTGCTCGATACCGACGCTCAGGCGAACGAGCTCGGGAGTGATTCCTCCCTCACGCTGCTGCTGCTCGTCGAGCTGCGAGTGAGTGGTCGTCGCGGGGTGAATAGCCAGGC
>JBAUOX010000317.1:0-1860 GCA_049579985.1 Isosphaeraceae bacterium
TACCGGATGGCGTTGACGGCGTGCTCATCGATCGGCTTGCCGACCCCGCGGATCTGCCCCGGCTGAGTCGACTCATTCGCCTGGCCTTTTCCGTTCCGGTACTCGGGGCCCTGGAGGCGATGCCTACGATTCGTAGGGGGGTGGAGGGAGCAACCCGTGACGAGGTGCTTTCCGAAGAGCTGCTTGCCGGCCTTGCGGCCAATTTTCTTCGCCACTGCGACCTGAACGCGATCGGCGATCTGGCCCGTAGCCGCTCGTTCCCCGCGCCCATTGGCTCTTCGTGTGCCTGCGGCCTCTCGGAATGCTGCCGGTGCTTCCGAGTGGCCTATGCGCAGGACGAGGCATTTGGCCGTTATTTTCCTGACACTCTCGAAGCGCTTGAGGCCCTCGGTGCCGATCTTGTCGAGTTCTCGCCTCTGCGCGACGAGGCCCTGCCTGAAGGCGTTGACCTGGTTATGATTGGCTGCGGCACGCCCGATCTTCATGCCGAGAAGCTGGCTTCCAACCTGAGCATGACGGCCGCCCTCCGTCAGCACGTTTGCCGCGGCCGGCGAATCTATTCCGAAGGCGGAGGAACCGCCTACCTGGGTCGATGGATGATTATCGACGGGCAGCCGATCCGGGGGGCCGGGATCTTACCGTTTAGCGCCGAGTTGCTGGCTCGTCCCGAGCCTCCAGTCCCGGTCACGAGAACGCTCCTGCATGACTGCTGGCTGGGCGCAAAGGGGACGGTCGTCCGGGGCTACAGAAGCTGCCGATGGCGTCTCCATGCGAGCTTCGAGCGGCTCGAATGTCCGGCTTGCTTCGGGTCACTCACCGTCGACGGCGATCTCTTCTACCATCATCATGCCGTCGGCAGCATGATTCATCTTCATCTCGGGGCACTGCCCGAGGTTGTTGCTGCCTTCGCCGGCCCCCATCGGCCGTCGCTCAAGCGACCATCGGTGCACGGTCTGGCAGATCCCTCCTGAGACCCGCCGCGGCCGACACGCATCAAGGCGACGATCAAGTCACGCGATCTACCGCGTTCCGTCCGATTCGATCTGTGCTTCCAGAACCTGGATGTTTTCGCGAATCGACTGGCTGTGCGGCTGCAGCTTCGCGGCACGGCGCAGCGTTCGCAGTGCCTCGTGGGACGGCGCAGCGTTCGCAGTGCCTCGTGGGGTTGATTGATCTGGATCTGGCATTGGGCCAGTCCCGAGATTGCGCCGACGTGGTATGGGTTGAGCTTGAGCACGCGCTGGCAATCCTCGGCGCTCTCGGCGAACCGGCCCTGAATGAACAGGGCGATCGCCCGCTGGTTGTAGGCTTCCGCGTACTTGGGAGCCCGGGCGATCAACCGGGAGGCCGCGTTGACGGCTGCGTCCACGCGGCGATGGCCGATGAGCAGCCGAACCTCCTCCAGATTCTGATTATTCTCCGGCGAGTCGGCACGAAACCAGATGGCCCACAGAGCGCTTTCCGCCATGGTTCGCACGATCGGGTCATTGTCGCGTAGGGCCCTACCCAGCGCCGTGTTGCTCTGCTCGAAGCTGCCGGTGACCCCCAAGGCCAGAACCGCGGCTCTGCGCGCCGCAATGCTGGGGGACGAGGTCAGGACACGTCCCAGTGTTCCTTCCGTATAACGCGCCGTGACCTGCTCGCGGAACTGATCCAGATCTCGGTCACGCAGAAAGGCCTCGTAGTAATCCAACAACAACGATCCGGTCTGAGATTCCCACATGCTGGAGCCTCCCAACGCCGATGACGAGTTTGGGTGGCTTGTGCTTGGAGTTGTTGTCTGGTAAGGGCTTGGAGTCGGCCTTCCTTGAGGGAATTGGCCTAAAACATGAGACCGTCTTGTGTCATCATGGCGCGGTT
>JBAUOX010000318.1:0-11829 GCA_049579985.1 Isosphaeraceae bacterium
CACTCGCACTGAGACCGATCTGGTTGAGAATGCTCTCGGCCTCGACCTTCAAATCGGCAGAGACGCGGGCGCGAATCATCCCCGTTTGGGCCACCTCGGCGGCTGCCGGGCCTTTTTCCGCCGCAGAGCCGGGCGCTGTCACCTGGGCTCTCACCTTCTTCGTCATCGCTCGACCTCCCGAATGTCATTTTCTCAATTGTGCCCCAATCGTGATACAAAAGCAATGGAATTCCGGGCTGGAAACAGGGACGCAGCCAGTCCTTGATTCTAGCTGTGTCCCCGTTTCTGCTCCTGCTCGTTGCCCAAAGCCCTGTTCGGGTTCTGCCCCTTCGTTGCCGTGGAGCATTCGCGATCAATCAAGCCGTATTTCCACGCTCGATGTCTTCCGGCTTCACGGGCCGCTCGCCCGGCCCGCGGACGCACAGGATATGCACGATGTCCGCGCGAATCACAAACAAGGCACGGTAGGTTCGGCCCTGCCTCGTCTTGAAGAGCATCTGGCAAACTTCCTCCGGGAAGCCATCGTCCTCGGGGGCAAGTGCGCTGGACAGGGGATTTGACTTGAGCCGTTCGGCCGATTCCCAGAATGCTTCGTACCAGCGCCTGGCCCCTTCGGGGCTCCGCTGGAAGAGCCAGTCGAATATGCGATCGATGTCCGCCTCGGCCTGAGCCGTCAGATGAACGCGGTACGTCATGCTGGGGGTGTCATCCCGTGCTTCGCCCGGAATTCGCGGTCAAATTCCTCGATTGGCCGAAAGCGTCCGGCGTCGAGATCCGCAAGACCCCGACAGATTGCCGCCCGGGCCTCTTCCCGCTCTTCCTCGGAGGCGTTCTCGTATTCCCAGCGGGCCAGGGCCTCATCCAGCGTGGGAAGGGGTCCGCCCTGTTCGAGCTGCTGGTCAATGAAGCTCCTGAAGGCATGAAGGTCGTTCGCTCGGTCGGTGGCCATGGTCGCCGCTCTCCTGTTCTTTTCTGGTCCATTGGAAGACCAGGCGACCGAACTAAGAAATACGCGAAACTCACGAAAAAGAATAACCCTGAAGCTGGAGAGAGTCCATAGACGATGATCCCGTGATGGGACTGCCCCGTTGCAAGGTAAGTTTGGGCAAGCGCTTCGAAATCCGCTCGATGTCACGAGCTACAAGCCCATCCGGCTGACTTCGGCCGTGCCCGCTTCGAACCCCATGACCTCGATGGTTTCGCTTTTGCCCGCAATCAAGCCAAACCTCTCGCAGAGCGATCGAATCCTGATCATTGCGGCCGACCTCACCGACGTCTATGGCCGTCCCCTCGACGGCAGCGACGACGGCCAGCCCGGCGGCGACTTCGTGGCCCTGCTCACCAAGAGCGGCAGTCTGGGTGCTTGAACTCCGCGTTTCTCAACATTTCTCAACATTTTACGGCTCATCTGTTCAGGCCATGGATACCCACCTCGGCGCGCGGCATCGACAGCGGACCCCGACAATTCACGAAGACCACAGCGCTGGATCGGAGCTCCGGGCTCACAAGCCTGAAGCGCAAGCGAAGGTTATTCGAAAATACATATCGTTCAATGCCCTTCGCTTGCGCTTCAGGCGTGTTGCAAGCGACTTCCCCGGCATCGTTTGCATTCTCGAGGGCGATTGATCCAGCGCTGTAGTACGAAACCGCTCCGCGGTGGGAAAGACTGCGAACTCGCTCGTCTACCCACAGCGTCAACAACTCACGCCCCTCCCCTGCGGGGGCCCGGCCCGGCTCGCCATTACCAGCATAGGGTTATGGCAAACGGAGTTCCGCCGCTGAATCATGAAAGCCGGGGAGCGTCGGGAAGACGGGAATTCCACCTCGGCTCAGACACCGACCGGCTGCTTCAGGTACTTGGCGATGTACTCCTCGAGCTTCACGAGATCAGCGGCGAATCGGCGGATGCCGTCGGCAAGCTTCTCGGTCGCCATGGGATCCTCGTTGAGCATCCACCGGAACGTCTTCTCGTTCATCTCGACTTCGGGGATATCTTGCGCCTTGGCCGCTTCGGCAGACAGCTTGCGGACGAGCTTGCCCTCGGCTTTCTGCAACTCCCCGAGCAGTTCGGGCGAGATGGTCAGGAGATCGCAGCCCGCCAGTTCGACGATCTCACCGATGTTGCGGAAGCTGGCGCCCATGACCTCGGTCTTGTGGCCGAATTTCTTGAAATAATTGTAGATGCGTTGAACCGAGTGGACCCCGGGATCCTCGGTGGCCGGTATTTGCTTCACCCCCCTCTCCTTCACGTACCAGTCGTAAATGCGGCCGACGAAGGGCGAGATGAGCGTGACCTTGGCATGGGCGCAGGCGACCGCCTGGGGAAAGCTGAAGAGCAGCGTCAAGTTGCAGTGAATTCCCTCTTGCTCCAGGCGCTTGGCGGCACAGATTCCTTCCCAGGTCGAGGCGATCTTGATCAAGATGCGCTGCCGGTCAATTCCGTCGGCTTCGTAAAGCTCGATCAGGTGATGGGCCTTGCCGATCGTGGCCTCGGTATCAAACGATAACCGGGCGTCCACCTCGGTCGAGACCCGACCCGGAATGATCTTGAGAATCTCCTTGCCGAAACCGACCGCCAGTATGTCGGAGCAGTCACGAATCTGGTCGTCTCGATCGTCTGCCACCGACTGAGCGTGGCCGATGGCTTGCTCCAGCAAACCCTGGTACTGGGGCATCTGGGCAGCCTTGAGTAACAGCGAAGGATTGGTGGTCGAGTCTCGAGGCCGGTACTGGGCGATCGATTCGATATCCCCCGTGTCGGCCACGACGACCGTCATCGAACGCAACTGGTCCAGCAAGTTCATCAGAGGCTCCTTCGAGAGTTCTTGACGCAGGTCTCAGCCGGCATTCCGATTTGCTTTTCCGATAGCATGAGATCATCAATTGTCGGGTTGCCGTCTCTCCATCTTGATGATTCTAGCAAGGCCTGGACCATGGCCGCCACCTTATGGGATGGTCGAGCTCGCAGCCAATCGTGAAGAAAGCAAGGCTGGAGCATGGTTATCTGGGCCGAGTTGGTATCATCATGCGCAATACACCCTTTTCTTGACAGTGGGTACTTATCCTGGACTGGTAAAGACGCGAGAGGCTCGAAAAAACGGACGGCGTGTTAGACTTGGAGTGCGTCGGGGAATTCGAGGGAACCGATGTCAGCCCGATCGGAGGCGGGGATGGAGAGAAGACGAGCGAGCAAAGACCCGTCCTCGCTGGGAGCAATTCGGGGATTCGCGTTCGATCTCGACGGCACGATCTGGGCTGGACCGACATTGCTTCCAGGCGCCGCTGAGCTGGTGGCGAATCTGCGCGGGGCCGGGCTGGGCGTGGTGTTCGCGTCCAACTCGTCGCGGCACGGCTCGGCGCTCCTGGCTCGGCGGCTTACCGCGATGGGCATCGTGGCGGACGACGGGGATGTGGTTGCGGCGTTCGACCTGGTCGGCGACGAGATTCTCCGTCGTCTGGGGCCTCTGCGGGTCATGCCCCTGGGAACCAGCGACCTCGCCGATCTGCTCGAATCCGCCGGCCACAAGGTCTTGCCGATCGATGAGTGGGCAGGCGCCCAGGCGGTGGTGGTGGGCAACGATCCCTCGTTCGATTTCGGCCGGCTGCGCGCTGCCTCGCGCGCGGTCGCCGCGGGGGCGGCCTTTTTCGCGGTGAATATGGACGCCCGCTTTCCGGTGGCCGAGGACCAGTTTGATCCCGGTTGCGGCGCTCTGGCCGAGGCGGTCGCCGTGGCGTCGGGGGTGCGGCCGATTTCCATAGGTAAGCCCAATCGGCCCCTGTTCGAGGTCACGATCGCACGACTGGGCCACAGCGCCGCGGAGGCGGCAATGGTCGGCGACAATCTTCCTTCGGATATCGCCGGGGGCCGAGCCGCCGGCATGCTCACCATCTGGCTCGATGACCGGAATGACGTGCCGATGCCGCCGGAAGCCGATCTGAAAGTTGGCAGCTTGAAGGAACTGCACCAGCTTTGGCTTGCTCAGCGGCGCGCACACTCCCCGTCTTCCCACCTTTCGGGGGAACCGGGCTGACCGCGAAACTTGAGCACCGCTACTTGCGGAGAGCGGCCGTGGTGTAGCGGCCGGTGATTGACCTGCTTATGATTTAGGTATGTGAGCAAGCCCTGCCGGTGCGAGGCCCGCGGGGACCCGGATCGGACCCTGATCGAAGGGAGGCGTCGCGCCATGCGGATCATCGCGGGGCAACGCCGGGGACACAAGATCGACGGGCCGCGGCCCAAGGCAGACATGCGGCCAACCAGCGACCTGGTTCGCGAGTCGCTTTTCAACATTGTCGGAGCGTTGATGCCCGGGCGGATAGCCGTCGACCTGTTCGCGGGCACCGGCGCGGTGGGGCTGGAGGCGCTCAGCCGGGGCGCGGAGCGGGCGATCTTCATCGAGAAGAACCGTGAGAACGTGGGCCTGATCCACCACAACATCGCCATCCTTCGATACCAGGATCGCACCCAGGTTCGGCTCACCGATGCTTACCGCTGGGCCAGGACCTTTGAGCCGGTCGAGCAGGCTCCCATGGCCGTTTTCCTCGATCCTCCGTACCGCGAGTACGAGATCCACCGTCGCCAGATGAGCCAGTTGCTCGGGTCGCTCGTCGCAAAGCTGCCCGCTGATTCGGTGATCGCCCTCGAGGCCAGACGGGACCTGGACGGCGAGATCCTGCCCGACTTCCAGTCGTGGGACATCCGCCGCTACGGCGACACCCAGATCGCGATCCGGGTGCTCTCGGGAGCGGCGCCCGGGCCGGGATCGGAAGCAAGGCTGGCGGTCCGGCGGGAGCCGGCAGCCGATCGGGAGGAAGAGGCGGATGTCTGAGGCCCAAGCACGTCGCGACTTCGCCCTGGAGGTCGTACTGCGTTTGCGTCGAGCCGGATTCCAGGCGATCTGGGCCGGCGGTTGCGTACGCGACCTGCTTCTGGGGCTGGTACCGGTCGACTACGATGTGGCGACCGATGCGACTCCCGAGCAGGTGATGCTGAGCCTGCCTTTCCGCGCAATCACGGTGGGGATCTCGTTCGGAGTGGTGCGGATCCGCCATCCCCGGATGCACGGGATCGAAGTGGAAGTCGCGACCTTTCGCAGTGACATCGCCTACGTGGACGGTCGCCGGCCGGCTGCCGTCGTCTTCAGCTCTCCGCAGCTCGATGCCGCCCGCCGCGATTTTACAATCAACGGCATGTTCATGGATCCCGAATCGAGCCAGGTGATTGATTACGTGGGCGGACTTGACGACCTGCGAAACCAGGTCCTTCGCGCCATCGGTGACCCGGCGGAGCGGTTTCGCGAGGACAAGCTTCGGCTGCTGCGGGCCATTCGATTCGCGGCCCGGTTCAACCTCGAAATCGAGCCGAACACGTGGCAATCTCTCAGGGCGATGGCAGGCGAGGTCGTCGTCGTTTCGTCCGAGCGGATTGCCCAGGAGCTGCGGCGGATGCTCGTGCACGAGAATCGTGCGCAAGCCATGAACATGGCGCTCGATGTCGGCCTGGTCGCCGCCATCCTTCCTCCCCTGGTCGACATGCGGGGACTGTTTCAGGGCAAGCCGGTCCAGCCGGAAGGCGACCTTTGGGATCACACCATGCTTGTGCTCAGGCTGTTGCCCGTCAGACCCAGCTTCACGCTCGCGTTCGCTGCCCTGGTTCACGATGTGGGCAAGCCATTCACGCGCGCCAATCATCATGGGCGAACGAGCTTTCACAGCCATGACCAGGTCGGTAGCCGGATCGCCGATCGTCTGTGCAGAAACCTGCGATTGTCCAATGTCGAGCGCGAGCGGATCACCTGGCTGGTCGCTTTTCATCAATACCTGGGAGAAGCCAAGAAACTTCGCGAGGCGAAGCTCAAGCGAGTGCTGGCCCAGCCCGGGATCGACGAGCTGCTGGCGTTGCACCGAGCCGACGCCCTGGCTTCCACGGGCGACACCGAGCATGTCGATTACTGTGCTTATTACCTCGAGAACCAGCCGGCCGGCCCGATCAACCCGCCGCCGCTGCTGACAGGCCACGACCTGGTGCGCCACGGTCTGGAGCCGGGCGCCCATTTTTCCGTGATCCTGGAGACGATCCGAGAAGCGCAGCTCGAGGGGAGGGTCCAGAATAAGCGTGAGGTACTCGACTGGGTTGACCGCTACATGGCGACGGGATCGTGGCCTGACGAGGAGAGCGGCTGAGAGCGCCCGAGATTATCCATCGACCGGCCACTCGCCCTGACGGCCAGGGCCCGGCAGTCGTCCGGCCCACCAGCGCATCAGGTTGATGGCGGGATGACGCCGGCCTACAATAGTTGCTCATGGTGGATCGCCGATCCGCATGCCCAACACTCGACCTGAGAAAGTGCTGACCGTGCTGGAAGAGCCGCTACGCGATATCTACGGCCCACATTGGAGCACGGGCGCTGATGACGTGCCCGACGCCGGCACGCCTGACGAGGCCGTCTACCTGCCCGGCCGAAACGTCCTGCTCACGGTCAAGGCGTCGGTCTTCAGATCAGGAACCGCGCCACGATGTTTCGAGTCACCCGCGAGATCCATTTCTGCTACGGGCACCGTCTGGTGAACTACGAGGGCAAGTGCCGCCATCTCCACGGGCATAACGGCCGGGCCTTGATCACCTTGCAGGGCGCCGAGCTGGATGAGCGGGGAATGCTGGTCGATTTCAGCGCGATCAAGCAGAAGGTTCAGCGCTGGATCGATGAGAACCTTGACCACAACATGTTGCTCTGCCGCGACGATCCCTTGTTGCCGTTGCTCCGTGAGCGCGGGGAACGCGTTTTCGTGATGGAGGCGAACCCGACGGCGGAGAACATCGCCCGGCTCATCTACGAAAAGACTCGTGACGCCGGTTTGCCGGTTGTCGAAGTTCTGCTCTGGGAGACTGAGAACTGTTTTGCCGCGTTCACCGCCGGGTTGTGAGCCGGGCCGCGGATTTGCGTCCCCTGGATCGACCTTGCTCCTGTGCCCCGCCGCGTTGCGGCCTCAATGAGCATGCCCGTGGCCATCATCGACCGGCTTCTCCGGCAAGGTCGCGGTGGCAGGCTTGTAGGGATACTGGAAATCCTCAACCCACCACTCGTAACCCTTCCCGCCTTCCGACGTGCCCTTGAGAGTCGCCAGGGCATACTCCTCCTTCCTAGGGAAATCTTCGGACTCGGGTCCGTGCACCTCGTAGAGGGCAAGTGCTACCAGGTTCATGCCGTCGCGGGCTTCGCCTTCGAGCTTGACGAAGTGGATCTCCTGGTCTTTTGAAGAGTCTAGCCGCTTCTTGAGGTTTCGGAGCGGACTGGTCTTCATCTCGTACACCATGGCTTCTTTCTTCTTCGCCGACTGGGCCTTCCTCATCATGTCCTCGGCCGAGACTGACTTGCGTTGGACCGGAGGAATTTCGAGCCACAAGAGATCGGCCAGATCTCCCTTTTTGAAGGCTTCCGCATAGTACTTGGCGAAGCTTTCGGCGTTGCGAGCGCGGATGAAGCCTTGAACCGAGGAGACGGTGAAGATGCCCAGGCCGAAGATCAGGCCCAGCGCGGCCCCCGTCTGGGCCAGGCCTCGGCCAGTCAAGATGTCAGGATAGCGCTGAATATTCCAATCGGCGGTGAATCCGAGCACCACGGCCAGCACGGCGAAGATGTAAAAGAAGGGACTGGCAATGCTGAAGACGGCCAGGATCCCGCACAGGACGCTCAGGACCGCTCGAGAGCTGATCGCCCTGTAAGCGGGCAGCTCGTTCTCGATTGGAGAGCTCTCGGTAGGTTCGGACAGCACGTTGCTTGACTTGTGATCGGTCGCCACGAATCGAATCCTCCCGGGGCCCTGGGCGGTCGGGATGAGATGATGATCCGGTTTGAGTTCATGAAGCTGGAAGCTACCAGGGCGCGCCCGCGTTGCTATTGAAGCTAATCGGTGGGGTATCAACGGTCAAGGATCAGCGCGAGACCAGACCCGAGAGACCCGAAGCAGGCGTCAGAAACCACGACCCGGCGGCCATGGCGACCCAGAGGACTCCCAGGGCCCAGCCCATGACGTTGGTCCAGGACCAGTCTCGACCCGCCAGACCACATCTCCAGCCGGCCAGCAAGACAGCCAGCATGACCAGCCCCATCGTGCGGTCGCCCAGGGGGGTCGCCCAGCTCAACCCTCGCGACGACCCCCGCAGCGCGGCCGCGATATCGAATAGCCAGACCAGGAGGCCGCCTGTCAGCCAGACCAGCTCTCCCAGACTTCCTTGCTTGCCGCCGGAGCGAGCCAGGATCAGCGGGCCTACCAGGGCCAGGCAGCCGGCCAGTGTCGAGAGGCTGGACAGCAGAGCCAGCGGCGGCCAGGTGAGCCGCCCTCTTTGGATGAGCAGACTGAAGCCCCAGCCCAGCGCCGCCGTGAGCAGAATCGCGTTGGTCACGGCGTGTTCCGGTGAGCTGGCCGCCCCGGGAGAGCTGCTGGCGCGTTTGGTACTCATGGGATCCGATGTCGTACCGAGGAAATGGAGCCGGAATACGCCCGGTCGGGACGGCAATGCGAGCCCGATCCGGAGGTGCGTGGGCACCTCTTTCCTTCGGTCCATTCCCCCCGAAACAATCATTCCAAGATGCGGAGTGCCAACGGCTGGCGCGATCCAACCCGCGCAATCGAACCGATCAATGTTGTCGATCGTCGCCTGGCAGCGATAATAGCGAAGAACCTGTCCCTCCCGAGAACACGTACATGCCCAATCAGATCGAGCTCGTGCCAGGCCTGCGATGCGACCCGTCAACGACCGAACCGGCGCCTCCATCGGAACTCCGCTTGAAGCCGGAGCTTCTGTCTCCAGCAGGAGATCGGACGTGTCTTCTGGCTGCCGTCGAAAATGGCGCTGATGCCGTCTATTTCGGTCTTCGCCGGCACAATGCCCGCATCCGAGCGATGAACTTCGACGGGGCCGACCTGGCCGAGGTCATGGCGCTCTTGCATCGTCGGGGCGTCCGGGGATATGTCACGCTCAATACCCTGATGTTTCCGGACGAGCTGGCCGACGTCGAGGCCACGGTTCGCGAGCTGGTCGTGACGGGCGTCGATGCGGTGATCATTCAGGATCTGGGGCTGGCCCGGCTGATCCGGGCGATCAGTTCCGAGCTGGAGATTCATGCGTCGACCCAGATGTCGATCACCAGCGAGGAAGGGATTCGCCTGGCGGCCGAGCTGGGCTGCTCGCGGGTGATCCTGGCCCGGGAACTCGCGCTCGACGAGATCAAGAAAATTCGCAGTCAGGCCCGATTGCCGGTCGAGGTCTTCGTGCACGGCGCACTCTGCGTGGCCTATTCGGGCCAGTGCCTGACCAGCGAGGCGCTGGGCGGCCGCTCGGCGAACCGCGGCGAGTGCGCCCAGGCCTGCCGGATGCCCTACGAGATCATCTGCGACGGCCAACCCGTGGATCTCGGGAAGACTCAGTATCTTTTGAGCCCCCAGGACCTTGCGGCGTACGACCTGATTCCCCGACTGATCGAGCTGGGCGTCTCCAGCCTGAAGATTGAGGGCCGCCTCAAGTCTCCGGAGTACGTGGCCAACATCACCCGGCATTATCGCCAGGCCATCGACGCGGCCTGGGCCGGGCAGCCGGTCGCGTTCACCCCGCGCGATGTCGAAGAGATGCAGCTCTCGTTTTCCCGCGGGTTCAGCCACGGCTTTCTCGACGGCAACAACCACAAGGTGCTGGTGCGTGGCGACTACGCCAAGAAGCGCGGGGTCTTCGTTGGCCGCGTCGAGTCGGTTTCCATTGCAGGGGTCGTGATCTCCTGCTCCACGATCGTCAAGCCGGGCGATGGCGTCGTCTTCGATGGCGACGATGTGGCGGGCGTGCCCGAACAGGGCGGGCGCATCTATGAGGTCCTGGTGGCAAGATCCGGCCGCGTCGAGCTCCGCCTCGGCCGCGCCGCCATCGACCTGGGACGGCTCCAGCCTGGTCAAGGAGTCTGGAAGACCGACGATCCCGAGCTCACCGCGCGACTGCGTCGATCGTTCGAAGGCTCCCCGGCCCGGCTCGTCGATCTGGACCTGGAGGTCCATGCCGAGGCCGGACTGCCGCTCGAGGTCGCCGCCATTACGGCGAACGGGCATCGCGCCAGCGTGCGGACCGAATCTCCGCTCGCTCCCGCCCGATCCCGACCCGCCGATCTGAACCTGCTGCGTGACCAGCTTGGCCGGCTCGGAGGGACGATCTACCGTCTGCGCGATCTGGCAGCCACGATCGTTGGCGCTCCCATGATTCCCAAGAGTCTGCTCAACCAGGTCCGCCGTGATCTGGTGACTCAGCTCGACCTTACAGCCGTGGCCCCACCCCCTCGAGCGATCGCCGCCGAGCCCGCGCTTCCCGCCCTGCTGACGCCGATCCGCCAGGAACGACAGCGACAGCGACTGCGAGAGCAAGCTGAGCGTTCCGCGGCCACCGATCTTGTGTCGCTGTCGGTCCTCTGCCGCCGCACGGACCAGATCGAGGCGGCCGTGGCGCTGGGGATGTCGACGATCTACGCCGATTACCAGGACATCAAGGAGTACGCCTCCGCCGTCGCCGCGGCCCGGCGCGGGGGCGCGGCGATCTATCTGGCCACGCCCCGGATCGAGAAGCCTTTCGAGGCGAACCTGTTCCGCTACCTGGCGAAGCTGGGGGCCGACGGCATTCTTGTCCGCAACGCGGGAGGGTTGTACTTCTGCGCTGAGCGATCGATCCCGTTCGTCGCCGACTTCTCGCTCAACGCGGCCAATCCCCTGACCGTCGAGCTCTTCAAGAGTCGGGGGGCCATGCGAGTCACGGCCTCGTACGATCTCAACTCCGCCCAGCTCTTCGACCTGATCGACGCCGTGCCGCCTGATTGGCTCGAGGTGGTGATCCACCAGCAGATCCCCATGTTTCACATGGAGCACTGCGTCTACTGTGCCTTCCTTTCTCCAGGAACCGACCAGACCAATTGCGGCCGTCCCTGCGACCACCACGACGTCAAGCTGCGCGATCGCGTTGGCGTCGAGCACCCTCTGAAGGCCGACATCGGCTGCCGGAATACCCTGTTCAACGCCGTCCCCCAGACCGCGGCCGAGTACCTCCCGCGCCTAATCGCCCACGGGGCCAGGCACCTGCGGATCGAGTTCCTCGACGATGACGCCTCGCACGTGGAGCGGATCATCGGCCTGTACAAAGCGGCTCTCGCGGGCCAGCGCGACGCGAAGACCTTGTGGCGAGATCTCAAGGCGAGCAATCAATACGGCGTCACCCGAGGGCCGCTGAACGTCCTTTGACGTTCCTGCCCGGCGCTGTTCGGCGAGGTTCTCCCGCCCCCGCCGCCCTCAGACCTCGGAGGAGATGTCCGTGTCGAGGAGCGTCTTATCCATCCGGCGTGAGCCTTAACGTCCGAGTGCGGCGGCCTTCCATGATGTCCTGGGTGACTTGTTCGAGCAGCTCGGCATCGTCGTGCATGGCTCCGATGGAGCCGAGGCTGGGCGTGAGGGGCGGGGTGTGCCTGCGGAGCTGCTCCAAGGCGTCGCGGATGACGTCATCCTCGGAGGGATAACGCCCGGCGAGCACCTGGTCATGGACGAACCGCTCCAAATCAGGGGGTAAATGTATGGTCATGATATGGTAGCTCCTCAAGTTTCCAGCTTATCACAGCCGTCCGGCATTGCCAAGCCGGGGCGCTTTCATGCTTTTGTGCATGCTCTGGCTCTAGGGGGAAATAATGCAGAGGATTGTATCCGAAGTGCCTGATGCAAAGCCGTGCCCTCACGAAGAGCCATCGCGGCACTTCGGATACAATTCATTGAACTGAACCGCGGGGGGAAGCCCTGGCTATGGGGATTGAA
>JBAUOX010000319.1:0-16315 GCA_049579985.1 Isosphaeraceae bacterium
GTGCCGGACTCGACTGTGAGTTCCAATCCTGCGGCCAAGACTTCGGCGGCTTCCGCGCCGGGATCGAGCCCTTCCTCCGCCGCAACCACGCCGGCGACCAGCGCGGCGGCGGCGGCCGCGCCGGTCAAGGCCGAAGGCTTCGGCACCTTCAAGGGCCAGGTCACCTTCGCCGGTGATCCGCCGGCTTCCAAGGTCCTCTTTGAAAATGGCAAGGCGGCCAAGGACCCCGATGTCTGCGCCAAGGACGCGCCTTTGATTTCGGAGCGGCTGGTGGTCGATGGCGGCACCAAGGGCGTCAAGAACGCGCTGGTCTACCTGAGCAAGCCCACGAGCGTCAGCGACGAGGCCAAGAAGGCCGCGGCCGCGGTCAACCTCGTCTTCGACCAGAACAAGTGCGTTTTCGATCCGCACGTGCTCGCTATCCTGGCCAACTCGACGATCGCGCTCAAGTCGAGCGATCCGGTGAACCACAACATCAACGCCAAGCTCAAGGCGTCCAACGCGTTCAATCAGTTACTCGCCCCGCAGGGCAGCGCCAAGTTCACACCGACGGACCCCGAGCGGACACCCGCGGAGGTGACGTGCGATATCCATCCCTGGATGAAGGCCTGGTGGATGGTCTTCAATCATCCTTACTTCGCGGTCACTGATGCCAAGGGATACTTCGAGATCAAGGATGCTCCCGCCGGCACCCAGAAGGTCGTGGTCTGGCAGGAAGCCGTGGACAAGGGCGGCTTCGTCACCGCAGCTTCCGGCGAGGAGGTGGTGATCAAGGCCAATGATTCGGTGGTCAAGGACTTCAAGGTTGAACCGTCCCGCCTGCGCGCGGAATAATGGAGACTTCGCGCTGAACTCCACCGTGATTCGTTGTATCCCATGATGGGAAAGACGCTTGGGTGGCTGGGGCTGACCGCAGGGAAGCCCCAGGGCCGAGGCCTGTGCGTCTGGGGCGTCGCCTCCGGCTCCGCCGCCAGCCACCCGGATCCTGGCAGCTCTGGAATGGTGGAGTTGAGCGAGGAGTCTGGTCTTTTCCCTCGATCGAGGTCGCCATGCGATGGATCTTCCGTTCCGGCGGGCTGGGGGCCGTGGGCTTGATGCTTGTGGCCGTGAGCGCGCGCTTTGCGACTGCCGCGATTCTGCCCGTCGGGTCATTGGGAGTGACGCCGGCTGCGCAGGGTGAGTACGGGACGATCAAGGGCCGTCTGGTCTGGGGCGGAAGCGACGTTCCACCTGCCCGGGTGCTGATCGAGAAGGGGCAAGCACAAAAGGATCCGGAGGTCTGCGCCCGGGAAGCGGCAATTCCCAACCGCGAGCTGGTCGTCGATCCCAAGACCAAGGGCGTGGTCTATGGCTTTGCTTACCTGGTCAAGCCCAAGGGCTCCAACCCAGGGGCTGTCAAGGAGCTGCTGGCCAGGAGCCCGAAGGTGGAGCTCGATCAAAAGAACTGCGAGTTCTTGCCCTATGTCCTGGCCATTCATCAAGATCAGACATTGGTGATCAAGTCCAGCGACCCCGTCAATCACAACGTTCGTTACGCCGCTTTCGCCAATTCGCCGTTCAACCAGATCATGGCTCCGAAAGGGGAGATCGAGGTGAAGCTGGTCGCCGAGCGGCGGCCGATCGTCGTGGCCTGCGACATTCATTCGTGGATGAAGGCCTACATCATGGTTTTCGACCACCCCTTCTTTGCAGTCACCGGTGCCGATGGCGCGTTCGAGATCAAAGGCGTGCCGGCCGGCAAACAGAACTTGGTGCTCTGGCAAGAGAGGGTCGGCTACGTCGGCTTCACCGACCCAGCCAAGAAGGCTCAGGGTATGGCGGTCACGATCCGCGCCGGAGAGGTGACGGACCTGGGATCGGTCGCGATCGATCCGGCGCAGGTGAAGTAGTCCGGAGTCGCCGCACGATCATGTTGCGCTACAGGATTGGCCGCTTGCTCCAGGTGTTGGGCATGATCATCCTTCCGTTCGGAATCGCCTCGGAACTGGTGGGGAAGGTCGGCCTGGGTCAGTCGATGCTCATTGCTGCGGGTGGAACATTTTTATTCTACGTGGGTTACGTCATTCAGAACCGTTGATGAGAAGCGCCCGGGCCCACGTCCCCCAGCACTCTTCAGACGGCCAATTTTCCCGGCAAGGTGGGGAAGCATGGCCTGCTGGGTGGCGGCGAGCCGTTTCCTGATCGGGACGGAAGATCGTCGGTCCAGTGGAGAGTAAAACATCGCTTGAACAGAGGGCGAGGGTGCACAATCTCTTGGCAAGTGTAACTATGGGCGAAACTTCGTCGTAACCTGTATTGGAGGAATAATCGGGAGTCGGACACTGTTTGGTACCGGATTTGCTATTACATGTGGGGGTGGTTTGGTGTCCAATTGATCCTGATCGTGATCCTGAACGCGAAACATTTCCCTTTCGATCATCGAATCTTCTTCTCGCCCGCGAGGGAAGGATCATTCAGGGGACGGACTGCCAGCCTGCTCCGGCATCGATCGTGGCTCCAGGAAGGGAGATCGACAGGTTGACTCTCTCTCGTGGTTCATCTTGCGGTGAATTGCAGTCGTTCCCGGCATGCGGGGCTGGATTGCCTGGATTGAGCAGGGACGGGCAGCGAGGCGGCGGTTTCCGGTCCGGCTTCGGAGCGCGAGCCCTGGCGTATCCGGTTTTATCGTCAATGCTGCTGGTCTGCGGGCTGATCTCGGTGCAAGGCGTCGCGCGGGGTCAGGGACCAAACCACGGTGCGTCGAAATTCTATCCCGACTCCAGCGAGAAGGCCGAAACCCTGCTCCGGAATGCGGCCAGCCTTGCCCGTGACAGCCAGTGGTCCGAGGCGATCGAGATCTACCAGCGGATCATCGACCAGTACGGGGACAAGGTCGCCAAGCTTCCCAAAGACAAGGTCGGGGCCGTTGACCAGACCTCCGACGAGTTCGTCCTGTTCGTGGATCTGAGGGCCTACTGCCATCGGTCGCTGGCGAAGCTCCCCCCCGAGGCGCGGGCGATCTACCGTAATCGCATGGACAGCCTGGCCGAGCGCTGGTTCCGGGAAGGGGCGAGCCGGCGCGACGCCGCCTTGCTGCGGCGCGTCGTCGACCTCGCTTTTTGTAGTTCCTGGGGCGATGAGGCACTCGAGCTGCTGGGCGACCTGGCGTTCCAGGATGGACGCTTTGGAGAGGCGCTGGCGATGTACCGCCCGCTCGTGCCGGACCGGCCCGATGACACGTTCGGCCTGGTTCATCCTGATCCCAGCGTCGATCTGGCACGGATCGCCGCCAAGAAGCTTTTGTGCCGCGCCGCCGCCGGCGAGAAGCTCATGCTTGCTCAGGAGCTGGAGAGCTTCAGCAATCGGTTCCCCGGGGCTTCCGGCGCGCTCACCGGGCGAAAGGGGCCGTACGCGAAGATTCTGGAAGAATCGCTGCGCGGCGACCATCTTGCTCCTCCGGCGCAGCCTGACAGCCGCTGGCCGACCTTCGCAGGCGCCTTCTCACGCACCAGGGTCGTGGCCGAGCCGATCGACGTCGGGTCGTTACAGTGGAGAGTTGCTCTCGAGCGGATCTTGCCGAGCCGGCCCGGCTATTCCTACGGTTTTCCCCGCGGCATGTCTTCCAACCCTGCGTTGCCCCCGGACCGCCTGCTCGGGTATTACCCGATCGTACTGGGAGACCAGGTCATCGTGGGTGATGGCACGCGGGTGCTTGCGTACAATCTGAATGATCGGCCCGGCAACCGCGACGGGGGCGTGGCGCTGGCGATCGAACCGGCCTGGAAGTACGATCCCGATGCCACTGCGCCCCAGGCGTACCGGACCAGCTCGGGCATTCCCCGCTACACCCTGACCGCGGTCGGCAAGCGCGTCTACGCCCGCATGGGCGCCGCGACACCCTCGCCCTTTTCGACCCCAAACCGGGGGGGCGGGTCGAGCAGCTCCAGTTACATCATCGCGCTCGACTGGAGCACGCAGGGCAAGCTGCTCTGGTTGCAAAGATCCAGCGACCTGATCCTGCCCAACCGCCCCGCCGATCGCATCAACCGGTCGGTGAATTTCGAGGGGACGCCGGTAGGGGATGGCCGCAACGTGTTCGTGGCGGTGACCGATCGGCGCGAGCAGACAGCGACCTATGTCGCATGCTTTGACGCGGATACTGGTGCGAACCGCTGGGTGCGCTACCTGGGGGCGGCGTCGTCCGAGGTTGACAATTTCAACGCGATGGGGGGGATGGGCTTTGCCGGACCCGTCGCCAGCGATTACGGGCACCGGCTGCTGTCGCTCGACGGCCCCTTCCTTTACTACCAGACGAACCTCGGAGCGGTGGCCGCACTCGAGGCCGAGACCGGAGTGGTGCGCTGGGTCGCGAATTATCCGCGCCAGGATTCGGGAAGGATGGGCGGCAGCGACCGCGATCTGAACCCGGCGGTGGTGCACGACGGGCTCGTCATCGTCGCTCCCAGCGATGCTGCCGCCATCTACGCGTTCGCCGCCGGCAGCGGGCGGTTGGTCTGGAAGACCGATCCCCTTGCCGAGGAGGTCAAGCTCACTCATCTTCTGGGCGTGGCCAGGGGGCGGCTGGTAGCCACCGGCGATCGGGTTCTGCTCTTCGATGTCAAGACCGGCAAGCTGGCCGCCACCTGGCCCGACTCGGGCAAGTCCGAAGGCTACGGCCGCGGCCTGCTGGCGGGGAATCGAATTTACTGGCCCACCCGGGACAGGATCGAGATCCTCGACCAGGGCTCCGGTCTGCGCGCCGAGCCGCCGATCAAGCTGATGGAGATCTACCGGACGACCGGGGGAAACCTGGTGGCCGGCGACGGCTACCTGATCGTGGCGCAGCCCGATGCCCTGGTCGTATTCTGCCAGAACAGCCGGCTGATCGAGCGGTATCGTGACGAGATCGCGCGGAACCCGGAGCACGCGGCGACCCATTACCGGCTGGCTCGAGCCGCCGAGGCGGTCGGCCGCGACCAGCTTGCGCTGGAATCGTACGACCAGGCGACCCGCAGGGCACGACCGGCCGAGACCATCGACGGCGTTCCCCTGGCCGAGGCAGCACGCGACCACGAGTTCCGGCTGCTCCTGCGGGTGGCGGCGGCGGCCCGGGGCGACAAGAAATACGGCGAGGCGATCAGCGGCCTGGAGACCGCCTCGCGGATCGCCCGATCCGATGCCGACCGGCTGAGGGCCCGGTTGCTGCTGGCCGACATCCAGATGCAAGCCGATCGGCCGGCCACCGCGATCGATATTCTCGAGCAGGCGCTGACCGACGACCGGCTGCGGGGTTTGACCGTGAGCACGGAGGACGGCCACCGCGCCATCCGCGCGGACCTGCTGATCGCCGATCGCCTCGCGGAGATCGTCAAGCAGCAAGGGCGATCGATCTACGGCGCGTCCGACCGCAACGCCCGCGAGCTCTATGACCGAGGGCGGCGCGAGCAAGATCCCCGCCTGCTCGAGGAGGTCAGCCGGATCTTCCCGGTGGCCGAGGTCGTTCCCGAGGCGCTGCTGGAACTCGGCCAGATTCACCAGGGTGCGGGGCGGCCGGCCGCCGCCACCCAGGCGTACAAGCGGTTGCTCACCCTCGGGGCGGTTCCCGATGTTGCTCGCGCCCGGGCGCTGTGGAGACTCGCCCACGTTTACGAGGCGGAGAACTACCTGGTCTCGGCCCGCGACGCCTACCTCCAGATCCAGACGCGCTATCCGCGGATCAAGCTGCAGGAGCTCGCAACCGACGTTCCGCTGGGCGAGCGGGTATCGGCCGAACTCGCCCGCGGGCCGCTGGCGCAGATCGCCCTGGACCGTCCCCGGGCAACGGTGCCGCTGCCTTTGGCGCGGCGCTGGCACGTGCAGCCGCAGACCGGCCGCAACGTCCGGGTTTTGAGTGCCGTCGGGACGCCTCCGGGGCTGCAATCGAGCCGTGCGTTCGCGGTCGAGGGATCAGTCCTGACTCCGCTCGATCCCGCGACCGGCGAACCACGCTGGACGGTCGACCTGGGATCGCCCGCGGTCTGGGTGGGCTATCTCTCGGACAAGGTCGCGGCGGCCTCGGCCCAGCGAGTCGTTGGTCTCGACCCGGCCACCGGGGCGGAGCAGTGGCGGTTCGCTGCCGGCATGCCTTCCCGCTCGCGCCGCCTTCCCGATCCGTTTGCCCGCCCCGATCCTCCCGCGAGCGGCGCGGAGGGCGCCAGGGCCGCCTTCCACGATTTCCACCCGGTTGGCGGCCGGCTCTTCTGTCTGCGGGGTGATGAAGAGTTGATCGCGATCGATGCCGAGAGCGGAGCCGTCGATTGGTCGTTCACTTCGAAGGACGGTGCGCTCAATCCGAAACTCTGGATCGGTCCGGAGCGCGCCGTCGTGCAGGTCCAGAACCCCAACCGCCTGCTGGTGCTCGAGACCGAAAGCGGGCGGCAGGTGGCGCGGGCTCCGCTGGCCGACGGAGAAGCTCTGGAGAGCGCGCCGGCGCCGATCGACGAGGATCATGTGCTGCTGGTGCCGGACCGGCGCACGGTCAAGAACTTCGACCTCGGGCGCGGCCTGTTCACCTGGGATTACCGGGAGAGCGCCGAGATGCCGGTCAACGGCCCGCCCCGCGTACTGGTCGATGCCGAGCGCGTGCTGGTGCTGCACGACGGGCGCCTGCTGATTCGCCTGGACCCGGTCAGCGGCGCCAAGCGATGGTCGTCGGTGCTGGGCACTGAAAACCTGAGCGACCGGCCCGATGCGCTGGCATGCGATGACCGGCGGGTCTACTGCGTGAGCCAGCGGACGCTGCGGGCGCTGGCGGTGGACGACGGCTCGCCGCTCTGGACCTGCTACCTGACCGGACCGGAAAACGCGCATTGGTCGATTGCGCTGTCCGACCGGTGCGTGATGGCCTATCCCAGCCTCTCGGAGCTCTCCGAGGGGGAGCTGGAGAGCATGCCCGTCGTGGTCCGGCGGCAAGAGACCGGCGCCCTGGTGCAGCGTTTCGTCTTTTCCGCGCCGATCGCGGATGTCAAGCTGAGGCTGGACTCCCGGGGCGTGCTGGTCGCAACGTACCGCGGCCTTTGGGCCCTTGCTCGACGGGACGGCGGCGCCGATCCCAAGCCTTCCCCTCTTCCCTGAAGGTGGCCAGCCATCCGCCGAACCTGCAGCCGAGAAGACAAGTCCGCCGACCCGAGCCGCCGCGTACGCCCGCCGTCGCGGCAAGGGCTGCGCACCATCCCCTTTACGGAGGTCTCCGCATGAGCGACGCCAACTCGAATTCTGCCGACCCGCTGGAGGGTGACGACCTGGCCGCCGTGCAGCGCCTCAAGGAGGCGTTCAGCCTCCTGAAGGCCGAGATGGGCAAGGTGATCGTCGGCCAGCATGCGGTGCTCGAGGAGCTGCTCATTGCCATCTTCGCCCGTGGGCACTGCCTGCTCATCGGCGTGCCTGGCCTGGCCAAGACCCTGATGATCCACACGCTGGCCGACGCGCTGAACCTCACCTATAACCGGATCCAGTTCACACCCGACCTCATGCCCTCGGACATCACCGGCACCGAGGTGATCCAGGAGGACAAGGCGACCGGACTGCGGCAATTCAAGTTCCTGCGGGGCCCGGTCTTCGCCAACATCGTGCTGGCCGACGAGGTCAACCGCACGCCGCCCAAGACCCAGGCTGCCCTGCTCGAGGCGATGCAGGAGCGGCAAGTGACCGTGGGTGGAGAGCGGCATCGGCTTCCCGACCCGTTTTTCGTGCTGGCGACCCAGAACCCGATCGAGCAGGAGGGGACCTATCCTCTGCCGGAGGCCCAGCTCGACCGGTTCATGCTCAACATCCTGGTGGACTACCCGTCCGAGGACGAGGAGCTGGACATCGTCCGGCTGACGACCTCCATCCACAAGCCGATGGTGACCAAGGTGCTTTCGGGCAATGACATCCTGGGCCTGCAGGAGATTGTCCGCAAGGTGCCCGTGGCCGACCACGCGGCCCGCTACGCGATCCGGCTGACGCGGAGCACGCGGCGGGAAAAGGAAGACGCCCCCGGCTTCATCCGCGATTTCGTGAGCTGGGGCGCAGGCCCTCGAGCCAGCCAGTACCTGGTACTGGCAGCCAAGGCCAGGGCGGTGCTGCACGGCAATTACCACGTCTCCATCGCCGACATCCGCGCCGTCGCCGGCCCCGTGCTGCGGCACCGGATCATCACCAATTTCAACGCCGAGGCCGAGGGCTTGAAGCCCGACGACATCGTCGAGCGCCTGATCAAGACGATCCCGATCGATGACCACGAGGCCGAGCAAAGTGGAAAACTCCCCAAACTATTTAGATCCGCAAACGCTGGCTAGCCTCGAGGGGCTCGATCTCCAGGCCCGGCTCGTGGTCGAGGGCTACGTCGCGGGCATGCATCCCAGCCCCTACCACGGCTTCTCCGTCGAGTTCGCCGAGCACCGCGAGTATGTGCCGGGCGACGACATCCGCCACGTGGATTGGAAGGTCTGGTCCAAGACGGACAAGCTTTACCTCAAGCAGTACGAGGAGGAGACGAACCTGCTCCTGTACCTGCTGCTGGACACCAGCGAATCGATGGCGTACGCCTCGGGCCAGAACGTATCCAAGCTCAAGTACGCTCAGCTCGTCGTTGCGGCGCTGGCCTACATGGTCATCCAGCAACAAGACTCCGTCGGCCTGGGTCTCTTCGACGACTCCGTCCGCCGCTACCTGCGTCCGGCCAGTCAGCCATCGCACCTCAAGGAGCTCTTCCACGTGCTCGACGTGACTCCGGCACGCGAGAAGTCGAACGTGGGTGCGGTCCTGCACGACCTGGCGGAACGGTTCAAGAAGCGGGGGGTGGTGGCCATCTTCTCCGACTGCTTCGATGATCCGGCCCGGATCATGGCCGGGCTCAAGCACTTCCGCCACCGCCGGCACGAGGTCATCGTCTTCCACGTGCTCGACCCGGCGGAGATCGAGTTCCCGTTCCGGGAAACCACGCTGTTTCGGGGCCTGGAGGGTCTGCCGGCGATCCTCACCGAGCCGCACGCGCTGCGGCGCGCCTACCAGGCCGAGCTCGGCGCCTTTCTTGACGAGCTGCAGAAGGGCTGCCGGATGATCGACATCGACTATGTTCCCCTGCGCACCGATCAGAGCCTCGAGGGCCCGCTGTCGAGCTACCTGGCCTCGCGATCGGCGCGCGCCGTGTGATCGCCCTGGAGAGCCGGATCTGGACACCAGCCTCATGTTCTTGCCGTCATCACCACCGCTCTTGTGGGCGCTCGAGTTTGCCAACCCCGGGCTGCTTGCCGGGCTGGCGGCCGCCTCGATACCAATCGTCATCCATCTGCTCAACCGGCGCAAGTTCCGGGAGACGCCGTGGGCGGCGATGCAGTTCCTGCTGGCGGCGATCCGCAAGAACCAGCGGCGGGTGCGCATCGAGCAGTGGCTGCTCCTGGCCGTGCGCACCCTGCTCATCCTGCTCATCGTCGCCGCGATGGCCAAGCCGTTCCTGGAGAGCTTCGGCAACGTGATCGCCGGCCGGCGGACCCACCGGGTGCTGGTCCTGGACGGCTCGTTGAGCATGGGCTATACCACGGGCGACAAAAGTCGATTCGACCTGGCCAAGGATGTGGCCACCCGGCTCGTCAAGGACTCGCGTCAAGGAGACGCCGTCAGCCTGATCATGATGGGACAGCCGCCCCGAGTGGTCATCGGCGACCCCTCGCCCAACCTGACCGAGGTCCAGAAGGAGATCGCCGAGCTCACCATGACCCACGGGTCGACCGACCTGCAAGCGACCTTCGAGGCGATCGATCGGGTCCTCGACGTCTCGACGATCCCGCAGAAAGAAGTCGTCTTTCTGACCGACCTGCAGAGCACGAGCTGGCGCAGGCCGCCAGCGACGGGTAAGGACGGCCTGGACCGGGTCCTGGCCAAGCTCGAGGCCAGGAGGCCGCGCTCGGTGATCATCGATCTGGGCAAGGCGGGCAGCGAGAACCGAGCGGTGACCGACCTCGAGGTCGACGCCCCGGTGGTGACTGCCGGATCGACGCCCCTGGTGCGGGCGGTCATTCGCAACTTCGGTCCTTCGAAAGCCGACGGCGTGCTCGTACGGCTGATCATGGATGGACGGGTCAGCTCCGAGCAGTCGGTCGATCTGCCGGTCGGCGAGGACGTTCCCATCATCTTCAACCAGCCTTTCACCACTCCAGGCGATCGCATCGTCGAGATAGCGATGGACAACGATCCGCTGCCCCTGGATGACCATCGCTGGCTGGTGGTGCCGGTTCGCGAGTCGCTCTCCGTGCTGCTGGTGGACGGGCATTTCCGCTCAGAGCCGTTCCAGGCCGAGACCGACTACCTGGCCCAGGCCCTGGCTCCCACCGAGGGGTCGCCGGGTCAGCCGGGCATGATCCGCTCGGAGGTCGTCTCGGAATCTCAGCTCTCGCGTCGCGACCTGCCAGCCTTCGACGTTGTGGCGCTGTGTAATGTGGCCCAGTTCAGCCAGGCCGAGGTCGCGGCGCTCGAGGATTACCTCGAGCAAGGGGGCGGACTGATCGTCTTCGGCGGCGATCAGGTGATCGCCGCCAATTACAACCGGCTGCTCTACGCGGATGGCAAGGGGCTATTGCCGGCCGCCCTGGGCCCGACCGTGGGCGATGCGGCCAAGAAGGAGGCCGCCTTCGCCTTCAATCCGCTGGGCTACCGGCATCCGCTGGTGGCCGAGTTCCGCGGCGAGTCCGATCCCGTCACCGCCGGGCTGACGCAGACCGCGATCTGGCAGTACCACAAGCTGATCAAGCCGGCGGACTCAAACGCCCGGGTCGCGCTGGCCTTTGACAGCGGCGATCCCGCGATCATCGAGGCACCGCGAGCGCGCGGCAAGGTGATCCTGGTGGCCACATCGGCCGACGCGGGCTGGACCAGTTGGCCCCTGCACAATAGCTACCCGCCGATCATGCAGCAGATGATCCTCCAGGCCGCGGCCGGCCGCCTCGCCGAGCGGAACATCCGGGTCGGCCAGCCGTTCGACCAATCCTACGCCGCGGCCGGCGCTTCAGCGACCGCGACGGTGGTCACTCCCAAGGGTCAGGCCGTGGCATCCCGGTTGAAAGCAGCCGGCGGTCTCAGCCACCTCCACTTCGAGCAGACCGAGCTGTCGGGCGCTTATCAAGTGCGGATCGGTCCCCCGCTTACCGTGGAAAGCACCTTCGCCGCCGATCCGGACCCGGCCGAGAGCGATCTGGCCAAGCTCGACCGCAGCGCGCTGGAACAAAGGCTTCCCGGCTGGAGCTTCGTCCACATGACCAACTGGCGCGAGTTGAGCCAGAGCGCCGCCTCCGTGAGCCGCCGCGGCGAGCTCCACCGGCCCATGCTCTACGGAGCGCTTGTTCTCTTGCTCGTGGAAACATTCCTGGCCTGGAAGTTCGGACATCACGATTCCTCTTCATGAGGCTCATCGACGGTGAAGGATTGGATCTACCAGAAGCTAGCTGATGCTCTGAACGTGCCCCCCCCGCAGGCCGGTGAGGCGATCTCGCCGCGCATCCGGTTCGAGCAGCCCTGGCCGCAATGGCTGCTCATCGCCGTCGTGCTGGGCGGTTCCGCCCTCATCATCTGGCTCTATCGCAGGGAGGGCAAGGCGTCCGCCTTTTACAAGTATCTGCTTGCCGGCATCCGGATCTGCCTGCTCCTGCTTCTGGTGTTCATGATCTCCGAGGCCGTGCTCTCGGTGGAGCGTACGGGCTTGCCGTACCTGACCATCATGATCGACGACTCGGCCAGCGAGCAGATCGCCGACCAGTACGAGCGGCTCGAAACCCGGGCGGCTCTGCAGACCCTGGCCAGCCAGGCGGCGGCCCCGGCCTTGCCCTCGAGCCCAGCCCCCGCGCCGGCGGGGGACGGTCCGGCCGCGGACGTCACGCGGATCGAGATCGCCAAGGGGCTGGTTCTGAAGGACAAGGCTCGCTTGATCCAGGAGCTGCAAAAGCAGCACAAGGTCAGGCTCTACCTGGTCTCGAACTCCGCCCGGCTGCTGGCCGAGGTGGACCGGCCCGCGGAGATCATGCCGGCCGCCGACAAGCTGCGCGAGGTGCAGGGAACCGGCAGCCAGTCGCGCCTCGGGGACGCCACGCGGCAGGTCTTGACCGAGCTCCGCGGCGCGCCTCCCTCGGCGATCGTGCTCCTCTCCGACGGCCAGACCACCGAGGGCGAACCGCTGGCCAAGGCCGCCGAGCTGTCGGCGCGGAAGGGCGTTCCCCTGTTCACAATCGGCCTGGGAAGCGCTGAACCCGCACGCGACCTGGAGCTCACGGAGCTGCTGGTGGACGACGTCGTGTTCGTGGACGACGCCGTGCGGTTCCAGGCAAAGCTGCTGGCCCGGGGCTTCCAGGGCCAGAAGGTGGTGGTCCGCCTCATGGAGCGAGATGCCACCAGCGCCGACCCCAAGGCCGCGCGCGAGCTCGCCTCCACCGAGGTCGAAGCCCCCGCCGACGGCCAGCCCAGGCGGGTCGAGCTGGTGCACCGGCCCAAGACCACGGGCGAGCGCACGTTCATCCTGGAGATCGAGCCCAAGCCGCGCGAGCTCCAGGTCGAGAACAACCGGATCGAGCGCGTGGTCACCGTCCGCAAGGAGAAGCTCAAGGTGCTGCTGGTGGAGAGCGAGCCCCGCTACGAGTTCCGCTACCTGAAGAATTACCTCGAGCGCGAGGAGACGATCGACCTGGGCGTGGTGCTGCTCTCTTCGGATCCCGAGTACAGCGAGCAAGACCGCTCTGCCTTGCCGACATTCCCCGCCGCCAGGGACGAGCTGTTCGCATTCGATGTGGTGATCGTGGGTGATGTCGACCCGGGCTTCCTGAGCCACTCGCAGATGCAGAACCTCACCGAGTTCGTGACCGACAAGGGAGGCGGCATCCTCTTCGTGGCGGGAGAGTCGTTCAACCCTCTGGCCTATCGGGGAACACCGCTGGAGCTGCTCTTGCCGATCGAGCTGGCCGATGCCCGCAACCCGACGGCCGTGGGCAACGCCGTCAATTCTTACCGCCCCGAGCTGACGGTGGAGGGGCGAGCCAGTCCGATCTTCCGGTTCGGCGAGAGCGAGGCGGCCAGTGCGTTGATCTGGCAGGGGCTGCCCGATCTTTTCTGGTACTTCGAGGCGCCCCGCAAGAAGCCCGCGGCGCTCGTCCTTGCCGAGCATCCCACGGCCACTGGCAGCGAGGGAAAACTCGCACTCGATCTGTACCAGTTCGCCGGGGCGGGCAAGGCGATGTTCCATGCATTCGACGACACCTGGCGGTGGCGGTTCCGCGCCGGCGACCGCTATTTCGGGCGCTTCTGGGTCCAGGCGATCCGGTTCTTGGCGCGCTCGAAGCTCGTCGGCCAGCGCCAGGCCGAGATCCAGACCGACCGTCGCCGTTACGAGCGCGGGCAGCCGATCCGGCTCCGCGTTCGCTTCCCCAATCCCGGTCTGGCGCCGGCGGCCGGGTCGGTCACCGTGCAGATCGAACGCAACGGCCTGAGTCCGCGGAAAGTGACACTGAACCAGGTTCCCGGCACTCGCAACGTGTTCGAGGGGGCACTGCCGCAGGCGCCCGAGGGCGATTACGACGTCCGCCTGCCGCCCCCGCCCATACTCGAGGGCCCGATCCCGACGGCGACCTTCCGCGTCGAGGCTCCGGCCAGCGAGTTCGAGCGCGTGCAGATGAATGAACCCGAATTGATCCGGGTGGCGGCGGCGACCGGGGGCAAGTTCTACACGCCGCTGACGGCCGACACGCTCTTGCATGACTTGCCCAAACCGTCCAAGGTCCCGCTGGATACCGATCCGCCGATCCCCCTCTGGAACACCTGGCCGGTGCTGGGACTTTTCCTCACGCTGATCACGCTGGAATGGATTCTCCGAAAACGCAAGCAGATGGTATGATCCTTGCTTACAATGAATGGTTACCACGGATGACGAGGGAGCCGTGGTCCGGACGCGTTGATTCGAGTCTCTTATTCATCCCGAGGAGTTCCGCGGCCGAGGCTCAGCGCGTCTGGGCCGGGAGGGGTCGATGAGCGAGCGTCTGCTGGAGTCTCGAATCTCTGCCCTGCGGGGACAGGTACGTCGGCTCTTGGTCTTTCATGGCCTGAGCTGGCTGATCGCCGGGGTGGTGCCGCTGGTGCTGCTGGCCGGACTGGCCGACTGGCTGTTCCACCTCGATGTCTTCGTCCGTCTGGCCCTCCTCCTCGCGCTGGGGGCGGTGGCCCTGTGGGTGGTTTTCAAGCTGGTGCTTCGTCCTTTGATCGTGCGGTTTGCCGATCTCGACATCGCGCTGCGAATCGAACAGCGCTGGCCCGGGCTCCATGACCGGCTGGCCAGCACGATTCAGTTTCTTCGCCTCAATCCCTCGGATGACCGTTATGGTTCGCCGGCCTTGCGTGAGGCGACCATCAAGCAGGCGATCGAGGAAACGCGTGCGATCGATTTTCGCGAGGCCATCGACTACCGCCCGATCGTCCGTGCGGGCAGCCTCGCCGCGGCGGCCGTGAGTGTCGCCTTGCTCTTGGGCCTCTCTGACCCCGCGTCAACCCGACTCGCCATGAGGCGGCTCTTCGTGCCCTGGGGCGGAGATCGCTGGCCCCAGCAAACCCACCTGGCCTTGAGCGACACGGGCACGACGCTCAAGCTCGCCCGGGGCGATTCGTTCACGCTCTCGGTCCAGGTCCGTCCGGGAGACCGGATCCCGGAAACGGCCCGGGTGACCTACAGCTTCATCGACGGTGAGGAGATCACCGAGCCGCTCCGCGCTACCGAGGGTGGCGAGTTCCACGGCCGGATCGAGACGGTCAACCAGCCGTTCAAGTTCTCGGTGGCCGGCGGAGACGACGTGGGCTCGATCCGGGACGTCGAGGTCAAGGTGGTTCCCCCTCCGGCTCTCAACCGGCTCACCATCCGGCTGGCGTCGCCCAAGTACACGGGCATCGCCACCCAGACGCTGGCCGCGGGCCTGACCTCGTTCCGGGTGCTGGAAGGGACGCGAATCGAGCTCGATGCCCAGGCCAACAAGGCCCTGGCCGCCGCCGAACTCTATCTGGGCGACCCGCCGGCAGCCGGCAGCGTCGCGTTCAACCCCGCCCGGACCGGCTTTCAGACGAGTTTCCCGGTCGAGGAGAACGTGGCGTTCTGGTTCGCATTGAAGGATTCAGAGGGATTCCGCAACCGCGACTCGATCCGCTACGACGTCCGCATGTTCAAGGACGAGGCGCCCCGCGTCGTCATTGCCGAGCCAAGGACCGATCGCGACGTCCCCGCTGATGCCCTGGTCCCCGTCCGGGTCGAGCTCGACGACGACTTCGGCCTCCACTCGTCGCGGCTGTTATACAAGGTGTCGGCCGGGGATTCCGAGCCGCATGACGCCGTGGCCATCCCGCTCTGGTCGGCCCCCGGCGAGGAGCCCGGAGTGGCCCAGCCCGCGTTTGTAAAGCATCAAGAAATCGGCTACGAGTGGAATCTGGCGCCCTTGAAACTGGCGATCGGCTCGATCATCACCTTCCACGCCGACGCCCGCGACTTCGATTCGATCAAGGGCCCCAATGTGGGCAAGAGCCGCGAGCTGCGCCTGCGGATCGTCTCGAAAGAGGACGCGGCTCGCCAGGTCGATGACGGCCGTCGCGAGCTTCGTGAAGAGATCGCCCGAATTCTCGCCATGCAGCGTCAGGCCATCACTCCGGTCGAAGAAGCCACTCGCACGCTGTCCCGTACCGATCGTCTTCCCCGCGCCCAGCGCGACGATCTGAGCAACGCGGGGCTCATCCAGCGCCAGGTCGGCAGCCGGATGGGCGACCGCGACGAGGGGCTGGAGCAGAAGCTCCGGCGCCTGCTTGACGATCTTCGCAACTTCAAGATCGCCAATCCGGAAGCACAGCAGCAAATGCAGAACATGCTCGAGCGGCTCAACATGCTCCGCGATCGCCACCTCGGCCCGGCCGAACAGGGCCTCACCCGGGCCGGGAAGAGCCTCGAGCAGATTGCCGAGCCTTCGCCGGGCTCGGCCATTCCCAAGGACGAAACGGCGAAACCGACCGCCGACCAGCCGCAAGGCGGCAAGGACCAGTCGCCTTCCCAGCCAGCGGGCAAAGAGGGCGAGGGCAAGGCCGATCAGAAGCAGGCGCCCCCCGGTGATCGCAAGTATCAGGCAGGCGCCGCGGGTCGCCCTCAGGATGCGAAGCCTGGCGAGCAGCCGGCCCAGGCCGGGCCCAAGCCTCAGCAGTCGGGTTCGCCACAGGATATTGCCAGGCGATCGCTGGCGGAGGCCAAGACCAACCAGAAGGCCATTGCGGACGAGCTTCAAAAGATGCTCGAGGGCCTTGGCGAGTTCGAGACCTA
>JBAUOX010000320.1:0-3033 GCA_049579985.1 Isosphaeraceae bacterium
CGCCTGGGCGACATGCATCCTGGCGTCAGGACTGGTCGCCCTGACCTTGGTGGTCTACCAGCTTCGGCCGAGCCATCCGACCCGGTGGGGCCACTGGGCCTCGGGTCGCTGGCTGGCCGAGCACGCCGGTCCCTCCGACCTCGTTCTCGACACGCGCGGCTGGGCCCGGTTCATCGCGAATGCCCCCGGTTATGACTACTGGCACGTCCGCCAGGCCTTGACCGATTCGCACCTCGCGTACGTGGTTGTGGGTCACGAAGAGCTCGAGGCAAAAAGCCCCCGGGCCCGAACGCTGACCGCGCTGCTGGCCTACGCGGCGACTCCGGTCCAGGACTTCCCGGTTTTGGTGAGCGACCGCAACGTCGGGGCGCGGATCTACCGGTTCCACCGGCCCGCCTCGTGGGAGGGCATGGTGCCGTGAAGTACGGCTCGCTCTGGGAGCGCCTGGTGCGCGGGGTGCGCTGGTCCTGGATCGACCCGCGCTACCAGTCCGCGTTGCCGCCGGACCTGGACGCCTCGGTCATGACGCTGGATAGCCGCGATCGACTGCACGCCAAGCAGGGCCGCTCGACGGCCCGGGTCGTCTTTCATCCCGCGGCGGCCGCCGATCGAGCTTCCGGGACGGCACAGTGCGCCGGGGCGTCGGCTGGCCCGGTCGCCGTCTATCTCAAGCGGCATTTCCGGCTCCCCTGGCAGGCCAGGCTGGCCGCACTCTTCGATCCGGCCGGGCGACACTCGCCGGCCGCGGCCGAATGGGTCCACCTGGAACGTGCGCGAGCGCTGGGTGTGCCGGTTCCCGAGGTGGTGGCGACCGGCGAGCGCATCGGTCCGTGGGCCTGCTTGCAAAGCTACCTGATGGTGGCCGAGCTTACCGGCTGCCAGGAGCTGAACGTCGCCCTGCCCGAGCTGGCGTACGAACTCCAGCCCACTGCGTTCGAGACGCTCAAGCGGCGGCTGATCGCCGAGATGGCCCGGATCACCGCTACCTTGCACACGGCTCGCGTGTTCCACAAAGACCTGTATCTTTGCCACTTTTACCTTGATCTCGAGCGACTACGGCACGATCCGGCCGACGTCCGACTGGTCCTGATCGACTTCCATCGCCTGGCCGAGCACCGTCTCTGGCCCGACCGCTGGCGCTGGAAGGACCTGGGCCAACTGCTCTACTCAACCGCGGGTGTCGCCGGGATCGACAATCGGGACATCCGCCGGTTCTGGAAAGATTACCGTCGCCGGGTCTCGCTGCGCGCACCGCGATGGCAGGCCCGCATGGTCCAGCTCAAGGCCGCGGCTTACCTGGAGCATAATCGCAGCAGAACTTGAGGATTCTTGACGTGAGGATCCGCGGCATTGAAACGGTGGATGCGCCAATCCTGGTCCGAAAAGCCTCCAGTTCGAGCTGGTCGAGAGGCGAATAGCTAAAGGATAGCGACGCGGTCGAGAATCGTCGGCTCCTTTCAGGGAGAGCGGAACCATGAGGTTGGCCTTGAACTTCCCACGCATCGACCCCACGCGGGGCGGAGCCGAGACCTACATCGTTGACCTCTGCCGGAGCCTGGTCCGGGCCGGACACCAGGTCGATCTCTACGCGGAAAGCTGGAAGGAAGGCTCGCTGCCGCCGGAGGTCCGTTGCATCGCGGTGACCGCGCCTGGCCACAGCCGGCGGAAGCAGATCTGGAACTTCGCGCTCAACTCCGCGGCCGCACTCGATCAGGCTGAATATGACTGCACCGTCGGGTTCATCAATACCTACGCACATGACGTGATCATTCCCCAGGGGGGCGTGCACGCCGGCAGCCTGGAAGCCAATTCCCGCCGCTTCGCGGGCCCGCTCTTGCGCCGCTTGTATGTCCTGGGCAAGATGCTCAACCCCAGGTATTCGGTCTACCGGGCGATCGAGCGCCGACAGTATGCACCCGATCGCCAGGCCCGGGTCATCGCGGTCAGCAACCTGGTCAGGCTGCATCTCCAGCAATTCCACCACGTTCCGCGCGAGCGGATTCACGTCATACCGAACGCCATCGATCCCGAACGGGTCAAGGTCAGTCAGCCCGGCGCGGTACGGTGCGGGTTCCGCAACCTGCTGGGACTCGAACCCGCCGACCTGGTCGGCCTGTTCGTGGGCCACAACTTCGCACTCAAGGGCCTGAGGCCACTGCTGCGGGCACTTGGGGCCAGGAACCGCGCTGGTGCCCGGCCGATCCACCTGCTGGTCTGCGGCGGCGGACACGCTGGACCTTTTCGCCGGCTGGCGAGGTCGCTGGGGATCGCCCAGGCGGTCCATTTCCTGGGCTTTCACTCCGACATTCGCGAATGTTACGCGGCGAGCGACTTCTTCGTTCTACCCACGTATTACGACCCCTGCTCGCTGGTGGTGCTGGAAGCCCTGGCGTGCGGGCTACCAGTCATCACAACGCTTCAGAACGGTGCCGGCGAGCTGATCACCGACGGCCGGCAGGGTTATGTCCTGACCGCACCCGACGCCCATGGCGAGCTCATTGCCGCGCTCGACCACATGACGGAAGACTCACGCCGCGGCGCCATGTCGGCCGCGGCGGCCAGGCTCGGTGGCGAGCAGACCTTCGATCGCCACGCGTCGGCCCTCATCAAGGTTTTCCAGGAGGTTGCCGCCTCCAGGAACAATCACCGCTCGCATGGAAAGCTCGGCGGGACGAAGCCGCACGGTCGTTCCCGTGCGCGAGCCGGCAGCACGGCGAACAGTCACGATCAATAAATAAGGGCGGGGCTTGCAACCCGCCGGTTGCAACGACCGCAATCGACCCGGGAAGGGGTATTCCGCGATGAAGGCCGTACTTCTGGCGGGAGGCAAGGGTACACGGCTACGGCCCTACACCCACGTGCTGCCCAAGCCCTTGATGCCGCTGGGAGAGGACGACCCGATGCCCATCATCGAGGTGGTCCTGCGGCAGCTTGCCCGCTTCGGCTTCCGCGACGTGACGATCATCACCGGCTACCTGACCGAGCTGATCGAAGCGTTTTGCGGCGACGGGCGGAAGTTCGGCGCGCGCCTGC
>JBAUOX010000321.1:0-6384 GCA_049579985.1 Isosphaeraceae bacterium
GCCACATGGGCCGTGCGCAGCGCTCCTGGGAGAGCAGGATCGCGGCGCCCGCCGCAGTGAGGAAGACCTCGGCCAGAAAAGCGATCCCCGTCGCGCTCGCGACGAGCGGGAGCTTGCCCGCCACCGCAACCTCGACGAGGCGGAAGGCCACCCAGCACAGCGCGACCCAGGCCGCCACCCTGGACAGGGAGGTGAGCATCGCGGTCTCGCGCCGCCGGCCGAAGACAGCCGCCGAGAAGCTCGCCTCGAGCACCACCACGGCGTACCCGATCACGATGCAATTCACGAGGAACAGCAACGGGAGCCACGGCGTGAACCACAGCGGGTGCATCCGGGGCCCCGGCAGGAGCATCATCGTTCCCAGCGACGACTGGTGCATGGTCGGCAGGAGGATCCCGAGCGCCAGGATCCAGACGAGTCCGCGGTCCACGAAGCGGAGGCCGCGCTCCGACCACGCCCTGAGGCTTGTGCTCGGGCTCGACCGCCACTTCTCGAAGAGGGCCGGCGAGAGCTCCACGAGCAGCACCAGGTTGTAGGCCGCGACGCACAGCGCCACCTCGAGCTGCGGCGAGTGCGTCCACCTCCAGAAGAAGATCGTGACCTTCCACAGACTCCAGAAGCGCCCGAGGTCGATGGTGACCGCGAGCACGGCGAGACCGTAGCCCAGCAGGCTCGTCAGGACCGCGGGCCGCACGAGCGGATGGTACTTCCCCCGGTTCAGGATGTAGACGAGAAGGGCGACGGCGTAGCCTCCGCAGCCGAGGGCCGTGCCCACGACGACGTCGAACGCGATCCAGATTCCCCAAGGATACCCGTCGTTGAGACCGCTCACGGCGCCGATGCCCAGGAAGAAGCGGTACAGGGCGACGATGGCCCCGATGCCCGCGACGGCCAGCAGGACCTTGAAGGGGCCAGTCATCAGCTTCCCGCCGACGGGCGAGTGAACAAGCGTTTGGCCGTTCATTGCGTCGCCTCCTCGCTCATGCCGGTTTCAGCGCGGCGATTACGGATCATCACCGCGGCGAGAACCGAGTACAGCGCCACCGGCGCGACAAAGGGCAGGCGCCAGTAGATCCCGTCCTGCACCCTGTAAGCGACCTCCGAGACGGGACGGTCCCCGAACTCGGGGAGCCCGAGCTTTTCGAACGGCACGTGGGAGAGGTACAGCACTTGCGTGCCGCCGACCTCCGTCTCTCCGTAGACACGATCCTGGGAGTAACGACCGGGGTTCTCCGCGATCCGGCGCTTGGCCTCGGCAAGGAGCTCGTCGCGCTTGCCGTAGATCACGGCCTGGCGAGGGCAGACCTCGCAGCACGCCGGCCCCTGGCCCGGAGGATAGCGGGTGAAGCCACCCACGACGGTCGCCGCGTCCTTGACTCGGTGGCGGCAGAGCTCGCACTTGACGATCTTGGGCACGGCCTTGTTGAACTCGAACTTCGGGACGTTGAACGGGCAGGCTACCTGGCAGTAGCGGCAGCCCACGCAGTAATCGGGGTTGTACCCGACGACGCCCGTGACTTCGTCCTTGTGGAGCGACCCGAGCATGCACGCGCTGGAGCAGGCCGGGTCCACGCAGTGCATACACTGCGCCTTATAGTACGACCGGACGTCTCCCTCGTGGTAAAGCTTGATGACGTTCTTCGTGTCCGCGTTCAGATCCATCGGCGCGTCGTAGAGCTTTTCGCTTTCCCACGGACCCGGATCGGGTTGCCGGTCGTTGGCCTGCTTGCAGGCCACCACGCACGTCTTGCACCCGATGCAGAGAGTGGTGTCGTAGAGCATTCCCATCGCGCCGGCCGGGGCCACCCTGTGTTCCGGCGCCGCGGCCGCGGTGCTGCTGCTCGCGGTGGCCGCCACTCCGCCGGTGGCGATGACCTTCAGCAGGGATCGACGGTTCAGGGACATGTCAGCCCTCCTTCCTGTCGGGGGCCGGGGCCTTTTTCTGCTCGCCTTCGCCGCCGTGCAGCTTCTTGGAGGCCATCCACCCCGCCCCCAGGAGCCCCCCGCACACGACGCCTCCCACGCCGGCGGCCACGGCGCTGACGTGACCCTGCTGGGCGTGGATCGGTGGGTAGGTGTCGGGGGGGGTGGGTCGATCGATGTCGATCGTGGTGTGGATCGGGACGCGGAACGCGATCTTTTGCTCGGTGCACCCCACGCACGGGTGTCCGATGCCGATCGGCCAAGCTTCCGTCTCGCCAAAACGGAGGAGGGAGCAATTCGCGTGGGTCGCCGGCCCCTTGCAGCCGAGCTTGTAGAGGCAGTAGCCCTGCCGGTGCCCCTCGTCGCCGAACTTCTGCGCGAACCGGCCGGCGTCGAAATGGGCCCGCCGCGGACAGTCCTCGTGGATCGGACGGCCGTACGCCCACTTGGGCCTTCCCTTCTCGTCGAGCGCGGGAAGGGTCCCGAGAGTCACGAACTGGAGGACCGTCCCGAGCAGGTTGTACGGATTTGCCGGGCATCCGGGGATCGTCACCACGGTCTTCCCCTTGAGAACCATGGGTGCGCCGGTCGCCCCGGTCGGGTTCGGGTCCGCGGAGGGGATTCCGCCCCATGATGCGCAGGATCCGATGGCGATGATCGCCCCTGCCTTGTCGGCGACTTCCGTGACGAGGTCGACCGCCGTCCTGCCCGCGATCTTGCAGTAGATCCCGTTGTCCTTGGTGGGGATGGCGCCCTCGACGATGCATACGTACTTGCCCGCGTTTTCCGCCATCGCCTTCTTGAGCGCGTCCTCGGCTTGGTGCCCGGCCGCTGCAAAGAGCGTCTCGTTATAGTCGAGAGAGATCAGGTCCAGGATCAGCTCGGCAATAGCGGGATGTGACGTCCGGAGAAGCGACTCGGTGCAGCCCGTGCACGCCTGGAAGTGCAACCAGACCACCGAGGGCTTCAGGCCTCGCGTCGCGGCCTCTGCGATCTTGGCGGCGGCGCTCGACGTGAGGCCGACGGATGCGGCCGCCATGGTGATGATCTTGATGAACTCGCGCCGGTTGGTGCCGCCCGCCGCGAACTCGTTGCCCTGCACGCTGATTGGATGGCGCATGGGGACTTTCCCTTGCGTACGTGGGTGAACTATCATTAGCGTCAAGAACCCAGCCGATGCGAACCATCGCACTGCGGGGCCACCGTGGCCCGCCCCCAACAGCCCATCACTCGTCACGAGCCGTGGGGGTGAAAGACAAAAAAAAACCGTCCATGCGACCATTCGCATGACGGGGCCACCATAGCCAACCTCAGCGTGCCCATCGCGAGCACGAGTAAGTTAATACCAAAACATGTCGGCGATTGTATGTCAAGCCATCTTTTTCGATTTTTTTGAAAATCCTGGATTTCTTGAAAAAGAAGCACGGCCAGAGATTCTGCCTCTTCCCGAGTAAACTGAGGGACGAGATCCGATCCCGTCGACGGTCACCGCGTAGCAGACATTGCCGACATGGGGTCGATCTCCTGCGCGACGAATCGGGGAGGCTGGGCCGGGACGGTCGGAACCGTGAGGCCCAGCCAGAAGACCGCGGTCAGTATCATGGATCGCATCGCTCGCTCCAGTCCAGGAATAGCGGGTTCGGCGGGGGAGTCGTCGCCCCGGGTCAGGAATCGCCACTGCGTCGGGCCCGCGTGGTAGATGACAGATGGCAGATGAGAAATGACACTCCTCGCCGATCTCCACCGCGGTTCGGTTCCTCTTTGGGTGCCATGCTCACGTCCGCGTGAGCATGGAGTGCCCCGGCTCCAGGACTCGCTGGGACATGCTCACGAAGCCGTGAGCATGGCACCCAAGTCTCTTGAATATCACCACTTGCGATGTAACACGTGGGGCCGTGGTGGAGATCAGCGAGGAGTCTCTGAGAAATGGCAAATGGCAGAAGACCTGAGATCCTCCGCACGTCTGTCATGGATCATGTTCCGTTTGCCATGCTCACCTCAGTATCATGTTGTTCGCGAGAGCGTCGAAGGTTCGCATCGGATCGCTGCCTGTCGCGGAGATCATGGTCGGCATGAACCCGACCGGGAGATGGAGTGTGGCAACGCACTTGATTGTTGGTGCCAGCTATTCCTGCCCGCACTGCCAAGTCCTGCTCGAGGTTCCCGACAAGCCATGGCGGGGCTGGGTGCTCTGTCCGGATTGCGGCCTGCCGTGCTTACCCCCCGAGCGGCTCACCCCGCCCCATTCAAGAAAGCGGTCGGTCGCCCGTCAGCCCCGGGTTCCGCAAGACTTGGCGCCTGAGCAAACTCGGTCACTCAAGGAGCCTGCCCCGATGGTCAAACCGTCGACGCCTCACGCCAGACAATCGACTTCCTCGAGCGCAACGCGCCTGATCGTCTCCACGGGCTTGTTTGTTTCGGCCGTTCTCTTGCTGGTGGCCTACCTCGATCGAAGCTTTCACAGTCTGGCCATCTTCGGGACCTTGACGGTGATTTTCTTGATCCTCCTCTTGAGGAAGCCGCGCCGTCGCTGAACTCGCGCAAAAACTTCGCAGGCGAACGGTTCGGGCCGATCGGTCTGGTTCGCCCCACCGCGATCGCTCGGCTCGGCTCGGTCAGGGTCAAGGAGTGCCGGCTTCGTGCGTGGCCTCGGTGGGCGTGACGACAGAACGTGATGGGCGTGTGAGACGACGGTCCGAAGTGTCGGCGTTGCGAGCCAGTCGCGCCCGCCGCGCTTCTGACCGCTCGATGACCGAGGTTAACTCATGCTCGCGCAGCAATTGACGGACATTCTCAACCGCGGAGAAGACGCCCATGCGCCTTCCCTTGACCAGCTCCGCGTGTCCCACGCAGACGCCGACCAGCGTCCCGTCGGTGTCGAATAGCCCGCCGCCCGACCGGCCATGTTCCGGGATCCGGGCGGTGACGAGAAACGGTCGATCCGTACCGCTGTCATTGAGCTCGAACCAGAGGACCTCGACGAGCTGGGTATTCCAGCTTGACAGCTTGGCGCCCAGGTCGATTCCCACCGACGTGAGACCGGCGTTCGAGGCCGGCTCCGCATCTTCCGGGCCCAGGCGCGCCACGAACGGAAGTGCAATCATATCCCGAAGTCGCAGGATCGCCAGGTCAGCGAAGGTGTCCGATGCCACCGGCTCGGCCACCACCTGTCGAGGCCATTTCCCCGGGACCGATGGTTGGTGCTCGATGCCCAGGTTGTAACGGTGCAGCTCCACCGAGATCGGCCCGCGGCCGCGGATCACATGCGCGGCGGTGAGGACCAGCGTCTCTCCATCCAGCGATGCGATGATAGTGCCGGTTCCCTGAGAGCTTCCGCGTCGGACCAGCACGGTCGGCCGAAAAGTCCAGTTGTCCGACTCGACAACCGCAACATGAGGACGCTTCTTGGCACGCGCACCAGTTCCGCCGGGTTTCTTTGTCTGGCCGGCCGCCGCTGCCTGACTTCCTGGCCCGAGATCGTCGCCCAGGCAGAATCGTTCAGTCCGGCAGAGAACGAGGGCAAGCCCGAACGCCAGCAGAGCGCGGAAGCCACTCACTTTCCCACGGATCGACCCGTCGGCTCGGCTCATGATGTATCGAGATCCCCTTCCTGCCCCGTTCAGCCGCTTAAGAAGAAACCCCATGACCAAAACGGACCAATTGCAAGGGGATTCGCGTATCGCGGGCGGAAACCCGAAGGTATGCCTATCATCTGTGCTCACGTGCGATCCGGCTCTTCGGCTCGAACACTTGACAGGATTGAGTTCAACGACCTTCAGGCTCGAGCAACACCCCGGCCTAAACTCCGGATCAAAACTTCCAGGTTTATCATAAGCAGAATCCTCGAGCCAGCGAAAGACTACCTTGCAGGGCCGACGATGAAATGATCCAATTTCGGCTTCCGTCGTGCCCCGGCGCCTCAAAGATCTGAGGGCCGGAAAATCAAACGATTCTCATCTTTGTCCCGAAGTGAGTCCAAGACAAGAAGGTCAGATCATGACAGACCGCCTCATGGGGTTCGCCTTGGCATGCGGCCTGGGTTTACTCACCCTCGCGCCCGGCGTCGCGACCCGCAGCGCCGCTGCCGATGATTCGGCCATTTCGCCTGCGATCAAAGCAATCCAGGGAACCTGGGTGACCTCTGAAAACGACAGCCTCGATGCCAAGTGGGCTTTCAAGGGAGAGACCGTGGAAGTGAGAGTCAACGGGCAGGAGTACACTGGCAAGATCAAGTCCGATGATAAGGCCAACCCTCACTCCACACTGGATATCGCGATCTCCGAAGGCCCCGAGGAATCCAAGGGCAAGACCGGGAAGGCGATCTACAAGCTCGACGGCGAGAAGCTGCTGATCTCCGTTTCAATGCCCGGCCATGACCGTCCCCAGGACTTCGAGCCCGTGCCCGACGAGGTGTTCCTCTTCGAGCTGAAGAAGCAGAAGAAAGGTTAGTGGCCAGTGGCC
>JBAUOX010000322.1:0-9032 GCA_049579985.1 Isosphaeraceae bacterium
CGCCAGGCGTAGGCGCAGGGGCAGCGCCGGCAGCCGGCGGGTTGCCGCGCGAGGCAGGAGCGCCCGGGTCAGGAGGAGGAGTCAAGGGCTGATCGTTGCCTGGAGGGACAAACGGAGGAAAAAAGTCGCGTTGCGGCCCATTTCGTCCTGGGTCGCCTTGAAGCATGCGGCCCAGGCCGTTAATTCCGGCACCAATCAGGTTGTCCAGCATGTTCACACCAAGATCTTTGAATCGATCCTTGATCGCGTCGCCGTTGATCCTGGGCTTCTTGAAAGTCCCGGTGATCGGGAGCTGGATCTGGGCATTCTGCAAGATGTCCGACAGGACGGGAATATTCCTTCTGGGAGGCACCATGGCGAAGCTGGCCACAAGGTTCAGGTTCTGATCGAAGTCGACCCAGCCCTCGATGCCGATCGCCGCGACGTTCCCCAGCGGGATGATCAGGCCTTCCTGGTAGATCTTCCGGCCGATGATCCGGACCGAGACCGGGTCGCGGAGCACCAGGAGCGGATGCTGCTCCTGCCGGAAGACGCCGAGGATCTGTTCGGCCAGGGGTCCCGGCATGAACTCGACCGAGTCGAACAGCACGTCGCCGTCGATCTTGGCCTGCGCATCCGGGCCGGCACTGATCGGCAAGAAAGCCTCGTTCAGCGCCAGCGAAACGCGCCCCCGGACGCGGGTCGCCTGATCCAGCACCGGCGCGACGAACGAGAGAACCCGGTGTGAGACCTCGTCGTTGACGACCGCGTCGAGCAGACCAGACGACGATCCCAGATGCAACCACGTCTGGCCCTGCTTATCCGTCATTACGGCGGGCTCCAGGTGCAGGCGGCCGGCGTTGAGCGTCGAGTCGATCGGCTCGATGCGGGCCTTACCGTCCTGGATGCGCACGACCGCCGCCGTCGGCCCCAGCCGCATGCCGAAGACGTCCACCTGCTCGAGATTGACTCCAAGCTCACCATTCGTTCCCGCGAGCAAGTCCTTGTTGCCCGACTTCGGAAGCGTGCCGGCAACGCGCCAGACGCGCGGCGATCCCGTGATCGACGCGTTCGGCTCGACCTTCCGCGCCAGCAGTTCCGAGAGTGCTTTCCAGTCAGGGCTGAGCGTTCCCCGGAGGTCGAAGCGGGGCGTGCGGGCGAGGTCGGTCACCGGCCCGGCACCCTCGATCTGCCCGTACGGGGTCACGACGGCTAGCTCGGAAAAATCGAGCCGCTCGAACTTCCGGGCGATTGTTCCTCGCACACTCGCCGCCGCATTCTTGGCGAGCTCCGTGCGCGCACCGTCGCTGCTCAACTGGGCCAGGTCACGAACCTGCACTCCGGCCGCAAATTCCCAACCCTCCGCGTTCTGCCGGCCCTGAAGCAGGCCGCTGAGCAATCCCGCCAGTCGAGGTTGATCCAGGCCCGCCAGGCTGCTCAGCGCTGGTACGTCCCCTGTGAGACTGACGTCAAGCCAGGCGGCATCGCGGGTCTTCAACCCTCCCACTCGCACCTGTGTCGGCGCCAGGGCAAGCGGCTTGAGCTTGGCCCCGGCCGGTCCGGAATCCGCCGTGATTGTGAGCTCATCCTTGGTGATGTCGTACGTGCCCTTGCCTGACCAGCGCGCCGGTTCGCTGGGCAGAAACTGTCCGCCCGGCCCGACGATCGGCACCAGCGACACCAGGATCTTGTCGAGCGTGACTTCCTTGTCGCCCCAATGCGCCTGGAGTGTTGACTCCGCCTTCTGCTTCTTACCGCCGGCGACAAGCTGGGTCTGCGCCCTGGCGTCGAGCCCGATGACCCCGCTTGCCCGATCGCGCCCGCCGCTCAGCGTGATTTCCTCGAGATCGCTTTGCCCGGTGAGGGAAAGCTCATGAAGGCTGGTGGGTAGCCCTGAAGGCGCCGCCCCTCCTTTGACCGCAAGTGTGGCAACCACCTTGTCGCGGTGCAGGGTCTCGACGGCGGGCAGCCCACTGGCGCCCAGGCCCTTGAACTCAGCATTCGCCCCGATCTCGAACCGGCTGGCGACCCGCTGGTATCGAGCATCGACCTTTCCCTGGCCGGCAAGCTCGATCCGCCCCAGATCAACCCAGTCGTGAAGCCGCTGGGTGGCCGCCCCCAGGTCGATCGTCGCGGACACGTTGATCCCCCGGTCCAGATCTCCCCGTCCGGTCGCGGTCAAGAAAGGCGTCTGGACGTCGAGCTGTTCCAGGCTCAGGCTGTCGGTCTGGCGATGCAGGCGGGCGGTGAAGGTCGCGGGATCGCGAAATGACAGGCTCTGGGTGCCGCGCCGGGCGGTCAGGCCGCTCAGGCGGGCGGTCGCAAGAATGGTCTGTCCGGCATTCCCCGCATCGCCACTTACGTCCGCGCGAAGCTCGACGGACCCTTTCTCCAGGCGCAGGTCGTCGCGCAGCCGCAGGGTCCGGGGAATCTGCCGCGCCAGCGCGGCGAGATCCAGATTCCCTTCCACATGTGCCCCGCGATCGTTGACCGCAGGGAAGGAACCCGATGCTTTGATCGTTCCCACCGGCGATGTCGCGTCTAGACGCTCGGCCGTCCAGCTCCCCGCTTTCCGGCCTGCCTTCCAGACCGCGGTGATCGTATCCAGATGCAATTCATCGCCCGAGAGTGCCGATCCCGTCGCATGCAGGTCGAGCACTTGGGCATCGCCCCCGAGCGCCAGCTCACCGCTCTTGTGGCGGGCGTCGATCGTTCCACTGAAAGCTCCTCGGGCCTTGATCCGAGCGCTGGAATATGCCCATGGCCAGTGATTCCCATTGATCGAAAGCTCCAGATCCTCTGGCAGACCATCGGTCTTTTTTTCCCGGCTCATGCTTCCCTGGATCTGCACGCGCCCCGGCTCAGCGTTCGCTCCGGCTCGGACTAGCTTCATTCGCCAGGCGATCGGCTGCGGATAGGCGTTGAGGTCGAGCTCGATATCGGCCGTGTCGGCCAGGAACGGCTCTTCGAGGCCCTCGTTGCGGAAACGGAGCCTCCCGTCAACGACCCGCACCAGCAGAGTCAGATCCGGCTCGTCCTTGAGGATCGGCTTGAGAGTCTCGAGCAGATCAACGCTCCCGCCGGCCGAGCGCTCGATGTCCACCGCGGCATGATCGAGCGTGAGCGTCGCAGACGCAGGCCGGGTCAGTAAGATCTCCCGAAGGCTCCAGCTAAAATGGGCCCGGGGCGAGACGACGATGTCATCGCCCTGTGCATCGCGCAGTACCAGTCCGTTGATCTCCGTGGGACGATTCCAGAACACTCTCAGGTGCTCAAACCGGACGGCTCCCGGAGCCATCACCCGGCTGGCCAGGTTGGCCAGCAATCGCTGCATCCCCCGAACTTCGATGATCCAGGGCAGCGCCAGCAGCAAGACGAGGAGGCCGGCCAGACCGCCAAGCGCCGCGACGAACAACCAGCGCACCCAGCGGCGCCGCGGCCTCGGAACGTCCTGAGATGATGTCATGGGATCCATTCGACTCTTCGCCCTCGGGTTCTTCCAGAGCAATGATCCGATCGACCTTGACCCGGCCGACCTTGACCCGGAACTCCCCATCCATCTTACCGGTCATCCCTCAAAGGACCACAGGGTCGGGCCCATGGAAGGACGCAAAGAGCCTTTCCGAATCGAGTATCCTCTGCAAGGTATTTTACGATCAACACTGAATGAGGTCTCCGGAGTGACACCGAAGGCAGATTCGCAGGGGCCGGTGAAATGCCCAGTGAAAGAGCGCGAGAGTGGAATCAGCACACGGGCGACCCATGAAGCGCTTGCAGGAACGCCAGCCAGGCCACTCGCGTTCTGGCGCCAGATGGCGCCAGGGGTGCACGTCAGCTTTTGTTTTTCGCGAAGAGTAAATTTGCGTAGATTAACTCGAATAGGTGGCCTGTGTTCAGTCAGCTCTCGTCTCGCCAATCGTGTACGTTATTGCACTTGACGACCGTGACCGCTTGGTCTTTTGGGCGATACACGATCGAAATCATCTAAGTTTTAGATGTCATGATTATAGACATCTTGCTAAATAAGTTGCAACAGGTCCCGCTAATTCGCGGCGAAAATGCGTCTGAAGTAGCCTCTGCTCACAGATTTCTTCGAGATCCCAGTCGTCAACTTACGAACCTCCCACGCCATGCAACGGCCTCGCCCGGGGATTCTGATTCTCCATGCTCGCGAAACGCCCTAAATTTCCTTGAAAGATGCAGATTCTCGTGTTGACGGCTGCGGTCCGAGTCTGTTGGGCGCAAAAGCTGACGTGCACCCTGGCGCCAGGACGACACAAAGCCAGCCTGGACGGATCGCTAGCCTTCTGGCATCATTCCCGTTCAACCCCTTCAGACTTTCCCTTTCCAGGGCGTTCGCCCGGTGCGTGGGACCCGTCTGGTTATGAACCCACCACGGGCCCAGTCTCCTCTCCATCATGAGCGAGGATGGTATGGCGATGATCCGTCGTTCCCTGGCGTTGCTGATGATGATGGGACTCACGGGCGCGACGATCGCGGGTTGCGAGAGCTTGCGTCAAGCGATCCGCTCGGGCAGCGATGATCACGCCCAGAAGAGCGTGAAACCGACGAGCGGGGTCGCCGAGACCTCGGCTCTGGAATCCGACCCCAGCAAACTTCAGGCTGTGGACTCGGATACCAAGAATCCCCAGCCATTCTTCAAGAACAATCGCCTCTCCGGAGGCTGGAGCTCAGAAGCTCGCGAAATCGAGAGTCACCTCGGCGTGGGTCCCTGAGCAGACCAGCCTGGTTGGAGCTTGAACCGGAATGGTTGCAAGCTCATGAGCGATCTCGCGGTACAATAATAGCAGGCTCGGTTCGCGGAGGCGCCACGCGTGGCTCTGAATAGCGAACGAAGCAGGCGACTTGCGAGGTCACCCGGTGAGAAATCCGATCGTCCAAGCGTTCTGGAACCGCCTGCTCGGTAACCGCGGCGAGCAAGAGGCCGCTCGATACCTCCGGCGCCAGGGTCTGCGGATCTTGCACCGCGGCTACCGGACCAATCACGGCGAGATCGATCTGATCGCACTGGACGGCAACGTCATCGTCTTCGTTGAGGTCAAGGCCCGCCGACAGGGAGTGCCCGCTGAAGCCGTCACCACGGAAAAACAGCGTCGGTTGACCCTTGCAGCCCTCCATTTCCTGAAAAAACACGGCCTGCTCGAGCAGCGAAGCCGGTTCGACGTCGTGGCCATCATCTGGCCGGAAGATGACAACCCTCCCCAGATCGAACACATCCGCGACGCGTTCGAGGCTGTTGGACGAGGTCAAATGTTCCGCTGATGACTCGGGCAAGAAAATTGGGACGGAAAGCGGCACGGCTTACGCACGGCTTACGATCGAGCCGCTTCCATGATCGCGTCGAGTGCCTCCATCTGGGCCAGCCCATCTTCCGCGGGCTCGACCAGGCAGCCGGCCGCGAGTGAGGTCGCGAAGGCGTCAATCATCGCCTCATACTGATCGGCCATCTCGAATTCCAGGTTCTTGATCAGGTCGGTCCCTGCATCCGAGTCCGAAGCGGAACCGATCGTCCGCAACCGCGCGATCGGCTTGTGCTTCGTTGGCTGTAGATAAGCGTCGGGCACGTCGATCACCCCCCGGGTTCCCACCAGCTCGAAGACGCAGCGCTCGACCATTTCCCGGGCCTCCACTTGCCGGCGCGACCAGATGTGATCGGGATCAGGCACGTCGACCACCCAGTCTCTGGCATGGGGACGCCAAAGGCCAACAAAAACAGCCGCCCTGGAGCTCGGTTGAGTTCCAGGGCGGCTCTCCTAGAAAGATTCCGGCGATAACCGACTTTCGCGCCAAAGCACTATCATGGGCCCGGCGGGCTTAACGGCCGTGTTCGGAATGGGAACGGGTGTGACCCCGCCGGTATGGTCGCCGGAAAACCGGCCGGCGGGCTGTCAGGCCACGCCGGCCGCGATTCCGCGGTGGCCGGTCACAGGCACATGGTCTTCACGCCACACCAGAGGAAGTGGCACGTCCGCAAGAACCAAAACCAACCCTCTGTCATCTGGCATCTGCCATTTGTCATCTGCCATCTGTCATTCGGATCGAACCGGTGAGGCCGCCGGATCGCTCTGCCTGGCGTTCGTGCTGTGGCACGACCGCAGAGAGCCGATCGGGGTGGTCAAGCTGCTTGGCTGTTAGGACCGGTCGGCTGAGGCGGTCGCCCGCCGTGCACGCCCGGCCTATCGACCTGGTCGTCTTCCAGGAGCCTATGCAGCATTTGCTGCGGGAAACCTCATCTCGGAGGGGGCTTCGCGCTTAGATGCCTTCAGCGCTTATCCTGTCCCGACCTGGCTACCCGGCGATGCCCTGAGCAGGACAGCCGGCACACCAGAGGTCGGTCCTCCCCAATCCTCTCGTACTAGGGGAGACTCTCCTCAAGTTTCCTACGCCCACGGCAGATAGGGACCGACCTGTCTCACGACGGTCTGAACCCAGCTCGCGTACCGCTTTCATTGGCGAACAGCCAAACCCTTGGGACCTTCTCCAGCCCCAGGATGCGATGAGCCGACATCGAGGTGCCAAACCTCCCCGCCGCTAGGGACGCTCGGGGGAGATCAGCCTGTTATCCCCGGAGTACCTTTTATCTGTTGAGCGACGGCCTTTCCATCCAGCACCGCCGGATCACTAACGCCGACTTTCGTCTCTGCTCGACACATCCGTCTCGCAGTCAGGCACCCTTCTACGTTTGCGCTCCTGTTGCCCGATTGCCGACCGGGCCGAGGGTACCATGGCGCTCCTCCGTTACTCTTTGGGAGGAGACCGCCCCAGTCAAACTGCCCGATGAGCACGGTCCCGATCCGGGCTTCGGATCGGTGAGGACCAACGATCATTCAGGGTGGTATTTCACCGCTGGCTCCCCGACGGCTGGCGCCGCCGGATCCAAGCCTCCCACCTATCCTACACAGAACGAGCATTGGACCAGTGCCAACCTGCAGTAAAGGTTCACGGGGTCTTTCCGTCTAACCGCGGGTACGTGGCATCTTCACCACGACTACAGTTTCACCGGGTCCCTCGTGGAGACAGTGCTCCAGTCGTTACGCCATTCATGCAGGTCGGAACTTACCCGACAAGGAACTTCGCTACCTTAGGACCGTCATAGTTACGGCCGCCGTTTATCGGGGCTTCGGTCGGCAACTTCGCTTCCGCTGATCGCCTTCCTTAACCTACCGACACCGAGCAGGCGTCAGACTCTATACGTCCTCTTGCGAGTTGGCAGAGTCCTGTGTTTTTGATAAACAGTCGCTAGAGCCGATTCTCTGCGGCTCCCCCTTGCGAGAGAGCACCCCTTGTACCGAGGGTACGGGGTCATTTTGCCGAGTTCCTTCACGAGGGTTCTCCCGAACGCCTTCGGATTCTCGCCTGGCACACCTGTGTCGGATTGCGGTACGGGCCGCTGAGTCGTCCCCGGCGGGCTTTTCGCGGCCGCAATGCTCTTGGACTTCCAGATCAAATGCTGTCGGCCTTGCGGCACGGGGGCATCTACCACCCCGATCCAAGTTGTTGCGGCGTCCCCCGTCGGTTCACCCTTCTCACGCGGGTGGCGGAATATTAACCGCCTGTCCATCGGCTACGCCCTTGGGCCTCGCCTTAGGTCCCGACTGACCCTGGGCGGATTGACCTTCCCCAGGAAACCTTGTGCTTTCGGCGGACGGGCTTCCCACCCGTCTTGTCGTTACTCGTTCCGGCATGCGCACTCGACGACGCTCCACGGCTCGTTACCCGTGCCGCTTCACTGCGGTCGTCGACGCTCTCCTACCACTCTTGCGAGTCCGCGACTGCGGCACGACGCTTAGTCCCCGTCATTTTCGGCGCAGGATGGCTCGACCGGTAAGCTGTTACGCACTTTTGAAATGGTGGCTGCTTCTAAGCCAACATCCCGGCTGTCACGGCGATCCCACTTCCTTTACCACTGAGCGTCGCTTTGGGGGCCTTGGTCGGCGGTCTGGGTTGTTTCCCTCTCGAGCATGAAGCTTATCCCCCACACTCTGACTCCCGGGGTCCGGCACGCGGTATTCGGAGTTGGGTTCCGACGGGTAGCCGGGAAGGCCCCCGGGCGGATTCCGTCGCTCTACCCCCGCTTGCTACGTCCCGAGGCTGGCCCTAAAGCCATTTCGGAGAGAACGAGCTATCTCCAGGTTTGATAAGACTTTCACTCCTCCCCACGGGTCCTCCCCCAGTTTTTCAACACTGGTGGGTTCGGTCCTCCACGGCCGGTTAAGGCCGCTTCAACCTGCCCATGGGTAGTTCACCTGGTTTCGCGTCTACCACGCCCGACTCGCGCGCCCATTTCAGACTCGCTTTCGCTACGGCTCCCCCCCTGAAGGGGTTAACCTGGCCGGACACGGTAACTCGCCGGATCATTATGCAAAAGGCACGCGGTCAGGCTGGCTTGCGCCAATGCCCTTCCACCGCTTGTAGGCGCGGGGTTTCAGGTTCAGTCTCCTCCCCTGGTCGGGGTTCTTCCCACCGTTCGGTCGCCCTACTGGGTTCGCTATCGGTCGTCATCGAGTACTTAGCCTTGCAGGATGGTCCCCGCCAATTCAGGCCGGGTTTCCCGTGCCCGACCCTACTTGGGTACCGGTTCGGAGAACGGTCGCTGCGCCTACGGGACTGTCACCCGCTCTGGTGCCATTTTCCAAAGGACTTCGGCTCGCTGCCGCTCATTCCTGGTCACCGGCCCCTCGACCCCAGGCGGTATCCCGCCTGGTTTGGGCTCGTCCCCGTTCGCTCGCCGCTACTGAGGGAGTCTCGGTTGATTTCCGCTCCTCCAGGTACTGAGATGTTTCAGTTCCCTGGGTCTCCTCGGGCATTCCGGGATCGACGCTCGTTGGGCAGCTCCCCCGGACTTTTCGCAGCCTTCCACGCCCGAATCCTGATGACGCCTAGGCATCCCCCCCGCGCCCTTAGGAGCTTGACCACGCCGATCGGACCTCCGCGCCTTTGGGTCAGGCAACGCAGCGCCGCGGCGGGCTCACTTGGGTCCGGGTCAGCCAGCCCTGGCGTCTCACGACGCGACGGCCGGTCCCGGACCAATC
>JBAUOX010000323.1:0-28219 GCA_049579985.1 Isosphaeraceae bacterium
GGAGAGGTCCAGGTTCGTTGCTATTTATCGACACGCGAAAGGACGGGCTAAAGCCCGAATTCCCGCGCTCCTCCACTGCCCTTGAAAGGGCGTGGGTTCCGCGGGCTAAAGCCTCGATATTGCTGAACGAGTCAACGATCGGTCCATTGGGGACCAAGGGGAAGAATCCTCTGTCTACATCGGTTCCACGGGCTATACCGCTTGAATCGAAATGTGATGACCGAGCAGGTTTGCTGCTTTGCTGGGCGCTCCTCGCTCGCGCGCTCGCCAGAATGTATCCATTGTGCTTGACAGGATGGACGTTCCGCGATATCAAACCCCGTCTTTTCCTCCTCACTCGCGATTCTCAAGAGCGGCGCCCTTTGTTTCGATACGGATCGGAGCTGCACAGTCCATGGTTGTTATGCGCGGGAGCCGGTGTTGGACCTACGAGGGCGCGAATGCTGTCCCGGATGCCCGAGTTTGCCGCGAGCGACCTGCTTCGGACGTCGGTTGACAGATTGGTGAACGCTGGCCTGGAGATCGTCGATGTTGTTCAGCTCTCCTCTCTTCCTCTTCCTGTACCTGCCCGTCGTTCTCGCGCTCTACTTCGCCCTCGGTCCGAGATTCCGCAACCTACTTCTCCTGGCCGCGAGCATCCTGTTTTACATCTGGGGCGAGGGAACTTATGTCGTCGTCATGTTGTGCATCATCGCGGTGAACTACGGCCTGGGATGCCGGGTGCAGTCAATACCCGAGAATCGGTCCTCGCGGCTGATCGTGGCCCTGGCCGTGGCGATCAACCTCGGCCTTCTGATCGTCTTCAAGTATTCCAACTTTCTTGTCAGTCAGCTCAATGTGGTGTTGGCCATCGTACATCTGCCTACGCTCAGGCTCCATCCGGTTCATCTGCCACTCGGGATCTCGTTCTTTACTTTTCATGCATTGTCGTACGTGATCGATATTGCCCGGCGTAACGTGCGTGCCGGCAAGTCACTCGACTTTGCGGTCTACATGACGTTATTCCCGCATGCGATCGCTGGCCCGATCGTCCGTTACGGAGACATCGCCGCGCAGCTCAAAGAGAGGGTTGTGACCACCTCAGGGTTCGCCGAGGGCGTGAGGCGGTTCATCCTCGGGCTGGCCAAGAAGGTGCTCGTGGCCAACACCGTGGCCGTGACCGCCGATACCATCTTCGCTCTGCCCGGCCGGCACCTGACCTTGGGACTGTCCTGGCTGGGAATTGCCTGCTACACCTTGCAGATCTACTTCGATTTCTCGGGATATTCCGACATGGCCATCGGCCTGGCCAAGATGTTCGGTATCGACTTCAAGGAGAATTTCAACTACCCGTACGCGGCGCGGTCGGTGACCGAATTCTGGCGGAGGTGGCACATCTCGCTCTCCACCTGGTTCCGCGACTATCTCTATATCCCCCTGGGGGGAAGCCGTCGGGGACCGCTCCGGACCTACCTGAACCTGATGCTGGTCTTCTTTCTCTGCGGATTCTGGCACGGAGCGAGCTGGACCTTCGCCGCCTGGGGTCTGTTCCACGGTGCTTTCCTGGTTCTTGAGCGGAGCAGGATGGGCCGGCTCGTCGAGTCGCTCTGGGCCCCCGCAAGACACCTTTACACACTTGTGGTGGTCGCTGTCGGCTGGGTCGTGTTCCGGGCCGAAACCTTGCCGAACGCATTGACTTTTCTGCGGGCGATGGCGGGCATGGGCCGGGGCACGGGGTTGGTGTATCACACCGGGCTCTATCTTGATTCGCAGCTCGTCCTGGCCCTGCTGGCCGGAGTCATCGGGTCGGCGCCCCTGCTGCCGCTCCTTGCCGGCGTTCGGGGGCGAGTTTTGACTGCGTCCGATGGCTTTGTCGCATCGACTTTGCGCCTGGGTGTTGCGTTCGCGGAAGTGGTCACCCTCTCGGTGCTGCTGCTCTCCTCGGCCATGCTACTCGCCGCGGGGACTTACAATCCCTTTATCTACTTCCGGTTCTGAAAAAGCGCGTCGCCGGACGGGAAGCGAAGTGTCCAATGGAGCCGGAACACGCGTCCTCTCTTTTGGCATGCCATGCAGCCGGTTACGGTTATAAGGAGCGCGATCATGAGAAAGCAGACGCGTTCGGAAGGAGAGGCGATGAGCGCGGTCCTTCGGACACACGAGCTCGCGACAACCAGGCCCCAGAGACCTTCGGAGATCTACCACAAGCAGCGCACGGATCCTTCTTCTCTCCCCACGGTGGCGGATCGGGTGTTGATCCTGGTCTTTCTGTCAGCGATCACCCTGCCGCTCTTCGGCCTGGTCATGCGGCTTGACACGGGGCTCACGCTCGATGAGAACCGTGTGCTGGCGTCAATGCCCGCTGTCAATCTGAAACGCGCGACACTCGCCAAGCTCCCCGCCAAGTTTGAACGCTACTTCAACGATCGGTTTGGTTTCCGCCAGCGACTGATTCAGTGGCTCAACTTTGTCAAGGTGGCTGGCCTGGGCGTATCGCCCTCGCCCAGGGTCGTCCTTGGGCAAGACCGTTGGCTCTTCTATGGCGATATCGAGGTGCCCTATTACCGCGCGCTGAATGAGTTAACAAGCCGGGAACTCGAACAATGGCAGCATGTGTTTGAGGACCGGCGCGACTGGCTTGCGGCCCGTGGCGTTCCTTATCTCATCGTCTTCGCCCCCAACAAGAGCACCATCTATGCCGATCACATGCCGCGGTCCTACAACCCGGTTCACACTCAATCACGTCTCGGCCAGCTCATGGATCACCTCAAGTCGCATACGAATCTTAACGTCATCGATCTAAGTGCTCCCCTCTTCGCCGCGAAGACTCGTGAGCAGGTCTATTACCGCACCGATTCCCACTGGAATCAGCGCGGCGCCTACATCGGGTATTCGAGAACGATCGAGGCCCTTTCAGCGTGGTTTCCACAGCTCAAGGCCGTTCCTCGTGCCGAATTCCGAGAGATCAAGTACGTTGAGCCGGGCCGGGATCTCGCCATGATGCTCGGACTGAGACCGTACTTCGCCGAGGAGTACTTCGACGTGGAAACACCCAAGCCCAGACTCGCGCGGACGGTGCCGCAAAGTGAGGAAGTTGCGAAGTCACCGGGGCGGCTATCCACGAGTGGTGCGGACATCGTTTATGAGAGTCCAGGGAAAGAACTCCCTCGCGCGGTCATGTTCCGAGACTCCTTTGCCACCTCGCTTATCCCCTTCCTTGTCGATCATTTCCAGCGGATCACCTTCTCATGGCAATATACCTTTGATCGCGAACTCGTGGCGAAGGAGCATCCGGACGTCGTCATCCAAGAGATGGTGGAGCGAACGCTGATGGCCCCACCCGATGTCTTTCTGACACGCTGAGAAGGGGAAGACCCGGATAAACGTGGACGATGCGGCCTGGTCAATCGCCATTCGACCTCAAGGAAGCAAACTGCAGATACTGGCGTTTTCCCTCCTCCTGGCGAGGACTCGTCTTGCGAGCGACTTCAGACCGGCCGTTGACGTGGGGTGTTCCCGCAGCGTGCGCGATGGATCGATCCATTCGGGGTAGAAGCGGCGGATGGCCGGTGCCTCAAGTGCAAGCATCTGGCGCTTCAATTCCGGGTCCCAGACCGGCTCTCCACATGTCTTGCTGCTGACGTTGACCGGATCAAGCTTGTTGAGAATGTCGACCTCGAAAGTCTGATCGAGCACAGTCAGGACGTGGATCAGGTCGTCGACACGGTCCTCATACCGCCCCACAAATTGCGCAAACTCGAAACCCACGGGGCCGACGTACCGTTCGTACATGCGGCTGACGTTGCCAGGTTCGTTCCAATCCGTGGTTGAAGGCGCTTGCAATGACATCGGGGTCGCTCGGTCCGAACGGGTGGGTCACCAGCACGATGCTGACCAGCCGATCAGCCAGTCCGGCCAGGCCCTTCCCCAGCTCTGACCAGCGGGGGCAGCAGAACAGGGGATACGGCCCGACCGCGTCCTGATGGGCTGTCCCCTGGATCACCCGCTCGAGCAACTAACCGCCCGAGCCTGAGAGCTGCACTGGACGACCGAATTCCCCGAGCGAGGCCGTATACCCGGCGTGAAAGTAGCCGGTGATCTCCATGGTTTTTGGTTCCTATCAATTTCCCCCGGTTCACGCAAGGGGGGAATGTTCTTGTTCCTGGTCGAAACGGGGCCAGCGTCAGTGAGAGTCGACCCGGTCTGGGCCCACCAAGATCTGCCAAGCGGTCGGCCGCTCTCACGAGGATTAGAAGATGGAACACGTTCGACAGGCGCTTGGAGACGGCAGGAGCCCGCGTGAGTCGATCCGGCTTCATCCTGCTTCGGAACCAACGGCCGACCTGGCCAGGAGACCTTTCATGCGCCGCCGCGCTCTCAAGACCTGACCGAGAACAGGATGCGACTCGAACCGGTCGCGCTGCTCACGGAGGCGCTGGCACTCCTGCCACATCCGGCGTTCGCTCTCCTCGGCTCGGCTCATCTCATCGCGAGCCAGCGTCAGTTGATTCCGCATGTCGGATAACGCAGCCTGGGCCTCGCTTAGCCTGTTCGACTCGAGACGCTGCGTCAGGGCCTCGCACTTTCGAGCGTCCCGCGCCAGCAGCCATCCGTTCCGCTCCGCTTGACAATGGGGCGGCCTCTGGCCGCCCAGTCCCTCGTAAAGCATCTGTGCTTCATGAACGACGCTCGCGGGCTCATGATGAACACACGTTCGATCGAACACTCGCAGGGCGTCTTCTTTGTTCCAGCTCAGCCCACAGAACCTCGCAGCTTCCGCAAGGTCGTCGAGGAAGCTCTCGCTGCCGAACCCGACGGCTCTCGTGGCCTGATTCACGCTCTCCAAGATGGCCTTCATCCGGCCGAAATGAACCGCGATCAGATCCAGGGAGGACCAGTAACCCAGCGCACCCTCGCTGCGAGTGCACAGACTCATGGCGATCTCGTGCGGCGAGCGGAGCAAGGGGACGACGACGACCCGAATCGAATGGAACTCCTGCAGGACCTGCCGCCAGAACGGCCAGGTGAGCACGGTCCGGGGGTCTTTGAACCCCGAGATTCCGCCCGATCCGACCAGCCCGGCAACGAGCCGCCGGCCCTCGTCGAAAAGTTCATCCGGGATCTTGACGCCCTCCGGCCAAATCCCTTTCCCATCAAGAAACCTGGTCAGGACTTCCTCTGACTTCGGGACGTCGTCGGGAAATCCGAGTGCGATCTCCTGCACCTTACGGTTCAGGATCTGGAACGGCAGCGACTCGTAGTGCCCATGGATGTTGCTGGAGTGCGCACCCAGAAGCGGGAACGGCCCCAACGACATACCCAGCTCCTGAAAGATGCTGGCCGTGAGGCTCGATCCGCTCCTGTGCATGCATAGCAGAAAAGCAAGCGTCGAGGTCTCGGACTCCATCTTTGTATTACCGCCTGGCCAACGGCCCTCAGGGTTCACCCGACTAGAAAAGTGGGTGGACCGTCCTGGATCCACTCACGACCTCAGATTGGGATCAATGCACAACCTGGAAAGGATAGAGAGAGTGCAGTTGCCCCGCGATCCCTTTCTACGATTCCCGAAGAGCGATGGAGAAGCTCTCAATGGCAGCTCCTTTTCGGACACTCGAGCGATTAAGTACTGCTAATCGGATGATGCAGAGAAGGATGAAGTCCGAGAAATCGTCCCACCGGCATTTTTCGAGAGAGCGCTGGAGATGCCAGACACCCGGTTCCCAGACGGTCCAGGCCCCCGACTGGTATTTCCACCATGACTCGTACCAGCTTAACGGGTGCCGAACAAGCGTGAATACATACGGATAACGTTCCTGAAACATCGACAGAAGCGAATGTCGGTAGGTCACTCCGGGGGTCGTCGCCGGTTGCTCGATCTGGGCGCCGATCTCCCGGAGCGCTTGCTCTACCCAGGAACCACCGGTCTTGGGGATATGGAGGAAGAGAGCATCGGATGGTAGCAGCCGTGCCGACATTGATTCTGGGTCCATTCAGAGCAAAACGCCCGCATCCACGCCGAAGAATCTATATTATGAACCATCGGATGAAGTCTACTTCGGTCTTGAGAATTGCTCTGTCTCGCGATGAAGGACCGAAAGAATTGATCCAAACATCATCTGAGCATTGAAGCTCATCAGAAGCCGACTTTCCGCACATCTCCTGAGGCCAGAAACTAGACCGTTATGCATCGCTCGTCCCGGGCCGCGTTCCGGGCGGACCTCATTTCTCGAGCAGAATGCAGCCCTCGATGAGGAGCTCCGCGCGCATCTCTTCCGAGAAATGCTCGTCGGAGTCTCGGATCAGCGCGACGGCCCACCCCGGCAACGCGGAGCCGTCCTTCCCAAGGCCCAGGCGGAGCAGGGTCTTGACCTGGTTCAGGAACATGTCCTTCGGGTCGTGGAGCGAGTCGATCGTGACTTTCCGGAAGCCGATCGATCGTGCCGTCGTCTCGAAGTAGCCCCGGGTGAAGAGCCACTTGTCGTCCATGTGCTGGTACACCGGGTCGCTCTTATCGATCCCTTTGCGGACGCGGTAATCCAGGCACAGGGCATCGAAGAACGCGACCACGTCGCGCCCAGGCGAGGGCGGAGGAAGATCCGCCCGTTCATCCGGATCATCTGCTTGAAGATCAGGGCGAGCATCTGGTTGCCCAGCTCGAACGGCTCGAAGAAGACGGCCGATCCCCCCGGCTTCAAGACCCGGCAGCACTCGCGCAGGGTTTTCTCGGGCGTGAGCAGGTGATGCAGGATCGATCCGCCGACGACCAGGTCCATCTGGTGATTCCCGGAGGACGATCTGCTCAGCGTTCATCTGGACGATCGCGCAGGACATCGCCTCGTGGTGCCGTTCCCGGTTCGCCTTCAGGACCCGGAGCAGGGGGATGGACAGGTCGCTCGCGATCTGCGCGGGCTTTCGGGTACAGCTCATGCAGGGCAAAGACCGTGTTGCCGCCCCCCGAGCCCAGGTCGAGGATCCTAAGCGAGCCGGCCGGGTCGAGCGCCAGGTGACGGTTCGCCGTCCCCAGCAGGTCCTTCCAGTGGGGCACGTTCTGATAGACGCCGACGTATTTGCAGAAGCAAACATCAGCCATGCACGCGATTCCGTCAAGAAGATCTAACGGAGCAGTACTAAGATCGATCATGAAACATCTCGAAGGACGGAGGCGCTGCGATTGATCAAAGATTCCGATCGTCAAAGCCGTCCAGAGGTAACAAGGCCAAACTCGAGGCTTGGCTCTCGAAAGCGACTGGGTCTTGGTTGATGCCCCTTTTCCCGAAGTGGTCAACGGCCGTTGCTGGACGCGCCCCCTGTAGGCCGAGGACGTGACGAACGGCGTACTGGGGTTTCCCATTCACATTCAGATGCAGCCGGCCGAGGTACTCGCCCATGATGCCCAGGGACATGAGCTGAATCCCCCCCATCACCAGGATCGAGATGATGATCGATGCGTAACCCGGCACCGTGATATTCGAAAAGAGGTAGAGCATTAGGAATACCAAAGCAACCAGGAACCCGCCCAGAGCGGAGAACAGGCCCATGGCCGAAACCAGTTGCAGGGGGAGTAGCGAAAAGTTGGTGAAGAGATTGAAGGCAAGGATCAGGAGCTTTTTGAGGGAATAGCCGGAACGGCCGGCCTGGCGGGCGTGGTGCTCCACTGCGACCTGTCCGATTCTCTGGGAGTTCCAGGCCAGCAAGCCATCAATGAAGGTGTAATTCAATGTATATGGAAAGATGCTCTCCAGCAGCTCGCGCCGGATGACGCGGAACGACGTGACCGTCACCTTCGAATGGAAGAACAGTCGAAAGAAGGTGTTCACCATCAGAGAGCCGATATTGCGCCAGCCGGCGTGTTGTTTCGACTCGTAGCTGCCGTAGACCAGATCGAACTCACCGGCGCGGATCGCGGAGACCAGCTTGGGGATCTCTTCGGGGGGGTTCTGCAGATCGTCGTCCATGGTGACGATCAGATCTCCCCGCGCGTGGCGAAATCCGCACATCAAGGCGTTGTGCTGGCCGTAATTGCGCATCAACTGCACCGCCACGATTCGGCCCGGGTGCAGAGACTGCACTTCGCCAAGCACGCGCCAGGAGTCGTCGGGGCTGCCATCCTCGACGAACTGCACTTCGTGGTTCGGCGTGATCGACTCCAGAACGGGAAGCAGTCGTTCGATGAGCGGGCGGAGGGTTTTCGCAGAGCGGTAGACAGGGATAACCACTGAAATCTCTATCGGCGTCACGGATTGTCGCTCCCGCCCTTTGGGCTCGTTGGCCAAAAGTGGTAGACGTTCGCGAGTTCAGCTAGCTTGTACCCCATGCGGGAAAATAGTCGACATGCCGCCTGATTACGCAGTTGCGTGATAAGCCAGGCCCTGGGCACATACCTGGTTGCCATCCAACGATGAGCGGATTCCATGAGCCGAGAGCCGACTCCACGCCCACGGGCTTCTTCGGCCACCGCGAGAAGACCGAGCTTCCCGGATCCGTCAGGCATGGCAATTGTGATCAGCCCGATGGGCTTTCCCTCGGCGGTCTCCGCTACCAGCACGGCATCAGCAAGCTCGCCCCTGGTGCTTCGTTGAATCCAGATTTCATAAAGTCCCTCGAATAAGTCGCGCGGGATTCTCTTGTCCCGATTAAAGCGGGAGTCCTCACCCGCGCTGATGGCCAACTCCACGAGGCGAGGGGATGCTGGCCCTCTTTCGTGCTCCACAATCCGCCACCCGGAAACGGAACGCTCCGACGACACTTGACGGATCATCGACAGATCGCTCAGCTCGAAGACCGCACGGCGGTCCGCCAGCAAGCCTCCGTAGGTGGCCAAAAGAGGCTCAGGGAGCATGCGGTCCGCCCCCGTGGTCCAGTATATGAGACGGAAACCGGCGTCGATTGCCGCCTCTAACGACCTGGCCACTCCCGCCTCGTCCAAGTCAGACGCGGTAAGACATGCGACCGGAAAACCGAAATGCTCGGAATCCCACTCCAGTTTTTCCAGTACATGGTCAAGTCCACTACCGGACTCACACGGCGAAACCGACCGCCCTTGCACTGGTCGCTCTCCTGTACGGTTTGGGCTCGTCCGAAGCATCTACAAAATTATTGAGATGTGTATTTAATCACACGTGCTTCATGCCCCTCCCGTCAATCCGTGTAAACAGACTCTTTTTCCGGTCGACAGAAGGCAGGAAGCCGACGACGGCGAAGTCGGTTTGATTCCTCGTCGTTTCCCCGGGATTCACGTCCTTTCCGAAGGCAAGGGCAGCGCAATGGACCTTCGGAAGGTGCGCCGGGGTGTCAGAGGACTTTCGTTCTTCTACCGAGCACCCGAAAGGCGGAACTCGACGCCCAAGCCCGGCAACAGGCGGCCTGGTCGTCAGCGAGAAAGCTCAGGGCTTCCTGCAAATCATGACCCAGATGGAGTAGGGAACTCGGAGGGTGTCGTGCAGAACTGCCCCCTCAACATCTTGGAAACACGAACGGGCCAACTGACGGTACCCCTCCACTGTGCGCACGCGGCGTCCCCGGTCTTGCTGAATGAGAAACCGGGCAAACCAATGCTGACGCTCCAGCAGAACATTGTCATAGGTGATCAGGGTCCCCCCCGGCCTGAGCACTTCACGAGCTAGTCTGAACAGATGGGAGGATTCCTGGTCATCGAGGTGGTGGAGAATGGACGTTGCCAGAACCCGGTCATAATAGTCCCGCTCGACTACGGTCGCCTCGCGGACCTCTTGTTGAATGAAGCGTCCCCGGGCCCCCCACCTGCGCCTCGCCGCCTCAATATATCGGAAATTCATATCAAAACCGACGTACTCACCAATCGTCGGCGGCAAGCTGTCCAGGATGTCGGCCGGACCGCAACCGATGTCCAAGATCCGGCAACCCGGGAAAGGACGGATGAAGTCGGTCACGTGTCGGAGCACGGTTTGTCTGCGAAGAAGCAGACGACCCAGCATCTGGTAAGCCCGGGGTATCGAGAGCACTCGCTTCAGCCCTCGGTCCACATGGCTCTGAGACTCTCGTCTCATGCGCTGTGTAGCTTTCTTTTCAGTTTCCGCGACGTTGGCCGACCACGTCCCTCGCATCCCCGTCCTCCCCCTTGAGGCGCCTCTGTTCGCCTGGGCCGAAGAATATCCGCGATCCCCGGAGTGTCAAGGCCGGTCGGCCATCCACGTGGAGGTGATGGAGGTAACGCCACTCTCTCTATCGAGAGCCGGGTTCACGTCATTTGAAGGGTCGTGCTCAACGCTCAACGAGGGCGCTTCCGCATGACGACCAGGATCGAAGTCCCCCACGGGAACGGACACCAAAGCCCCAGCGGGGTCTCGGCGTTGAAGGCTAGGGTTAAGGCCGCGTTCACCGGCGGCGACGGCGGGCGGTGCGTCCGCTCGCAGAACGTGCGGACCTCGGCTGGCGTCATCCGGTCAAGCCGGGGCTGGCGGGCGAGGCGACTGAGAGCATAAAGCGGGCTCAGGAAGAACATGAAGTAACGCACCATGCACAATTCCATGTCGACCGCGGCTGCCAGCCGCCGGATTTTGCCACGTGAGTATCGGCGACGATGCCCGACCATCTCGTCGTTGTAGCTCCAGAAACAGTCGAGGGCTGGGGCCGTGATGAACAGAAGGCCGCCGGGACGGAGGGCGTCGCGGGCTTGGGTGACGGCGCGATGGTCATCGGGGATGTGCTCGATGACGTCGAGCAGGAAGGCGGCGTCCCACCGCTCGTCCCACTCCAGCCGCAGGAGGTCGACCTGGTACCGTGGGACGTCGGCGCCGACGGTCGCCGCGGCCAGCTCGAGGGCCCGCAGCGAGGAGTCGGCCAGGGCGAGTTCGCCGAAGAGCGTCGGCGCCTTCGCCCTCAGGTAGGCGATCCAGCCGCCGCACCCGCCGCCGAGGTCCACGGCCGACGGGCGCTGGGCCGTCGCGGGCCGGGTCTGGCGAAGCAGGGTCCGGGCCGCTGAGAGCAGGAAGCGGTGACGGCCCCGATACCAGAAGTGCCTCTCTTGGATCGCCGACAGGATCTCGAATCCGGCCTCGGGGTACTCGTCGTCGCGATGCGCCACGGGCGCCCGTGGGGTGTAGATCCCGGTGGAGAGGTCCCGGCTCCGCCGTAAGTGCCCGTGCCTCTGTTCCTGCTCCCGTGAGATCATGGTTCGCCCGCCTCCTGCGGTCCTGGGGTGCGGCCCCGGCCCACGGCCAGGACATCGGCCGCCGAACTGAGGGGGGTGGGGGGGCCGTGGGGAATGTGGGGCCGCGGGACCTTCCGCCCGCCCCCACCGGCGGCAAAGTGGGCGAGGACCGCGTCGATCACCCGCCCGACCTCGTCACCCATCCCGACCCAAATCGGGAGCCGGACGAGCCGGTCACCTGCACCCCGGGTCACCTCTAGGACGCCCTGCGGGCGGCCGTATCGCCGGCCAGCCGGCGAGTCGTGGAGTGGCACGTAGTGGAACAGCGCGGCGATACCCCGCGCCCGCATGTCGGCGATCAGCGCCGTCCGCGCCTCCAGGTTGGGCAGGACCAAGTAGTAGATGTGGCCGTTGTGGGTGCAGACCTCCGGGACCACCGGACGAGCCAGCGCCCCCGCACGCTCAAGACCCTCGAAGGCGCGGTGGTAGGCATGCCAGATCTCCAGTCGCCGCTCAATCAGAACGGCCGCCTCTTCGAGCTGGGCGAAGAGAAATGCCGCGACCACTTCGCTTGGAAGGAAGGACGATCCGATGTCGACCCAGGTGTACTTGCTGACCTCGCCGCGGGCGAAGCCGGCGCGGTTAGTCCCTTTCTCCCAGATGATCTCCGCCCGGGAGAGAAACCGCTCATCGTTGATCAAGAGCGCCCCTCCCTCGCCGGAGGTCACGTTCTTGGTCTCATGGAAGCTCAGCGCCGCGAGGTGGCCCAGCGACCCGAGCGGCCGCCCCTTGTAGGCCGACAGAATTCCCTGGGCGGCGTCCTCGATGACGATCAGGCCGTACCGCTCGGCGATCCGCAGGATCGGGTCCATATCGCAGGGGACCCCGGCGTAATGGACGGGCACGATCACCCGGGTCCGATCCGTGATAGCCGCCTCAAGCTTCTCTTCGTCGAGGTTGAAAGTGTCGGGCCGGACATCCACGAAGACCGGCACGCCTCCCCGGAGGACGAAGGCGTTGCTGGTCGAGACGAACGTGAACGAGGGCATGATGACCTCGTCGCCGAGCTCGATTCGAGCCAGGATCGCCGCCATCTCCAAGGCCGCGGTGCACGAGTGCGTCAGCAGCGCCTTGCGACAGCCGAGAGTGTTTTCGAGCCAACATTGGCACTTCCGGGTGAACGCGCCGTTACCGGATAGGTGCTTGTCGCGGTGCGACTGCTCAATGTACTGGAGCTCCTTCCCGCACATGAAGGGCACGTTAAAATCGACATTCTTCATCGGATCAGCCTTTCATGGGATGCAGAGCCGCTCGCGGACGGGCTGGCGTCGCCGGGGTCCTCCAGGCTTGGCCTGGAAGCGGCCGGAGATGGCTGACCGGCAACGACATCGGCCCGGAGACCAACCCGGCGGGATAGACCCCTCTTCCGCGTGTCCTCCGGGATCGGGGCGCCTGCACCGACCACGCACTCCGGCGCGACCGTGACGTGGTCCCGTATCGTCGTTTTGGCCCGCATAAAGCAACGCTCGCCGAACCGGGCGCCTCCCCGTTGATGATTTCGAAATAGCTTTTCCAAGAAATGTAGTTGGACTGGAGGATTCCGACTCGTTTGAGGCGCCGTGCGAACTTGATGTGGAGTCCTCCGACGTGGGGGCGGCGCTCAGACGGCGCGATGGCGTCGCGGGAGTCGATGGCTCTTCCTTTCATGCACGATGCTCCTTCCTGACCGACAAGATATGACTGGCGCGGTCCGTGCCACGAGGCGTCACCGCCGCGCAACCCGTGCGGACGCCGCGAGAGATCCCAGGTCGTACATCCGGAACCCGTGGGAGGAGAACACAGGCCGGTCGAGGACGGTTGACGGCCAGGAGATCCGATCCTGGGGGTGCATCACGTACCACCGGATCCCCGTCTTCGCGGCCTGTTCGCTCAACTCGGGGACGGTCGCCGCCCGCTTCAGGGCGGCGAGGTCCGCCTCCCGGGTGGCGAGGGTGCGGTAGGCGACGAACTCGCGCCGCTCGGACAGGCCTCCGAGCACCAGGCGCTCGTCCCCCTCCGAGTCCTGGACGATGTCCTCGAGGTGAATCCGCGTGCGGAGGAACTCGGCGCAATCGAAGAGCCCCTGGTCGACGCGGATGTTGCAAAACTGGGGACTCCAGTAGTAGCGGCCCTTCTGCAGGCCCCGGCCGAGCCAGAAGGGGACTGCCAGGAGGAGGAGGCAGGGCACGACGACCGTGACCGGATTGACGACGGCTCGGAGCGGGCGGAGGCCGCGGAGCAGCGTGGCGGCCCTTCCCCAGCACCAGACGGAGCAGGCGAAATACACCCACACGAACTGCCGGTGTTTGATCTCATACGGGACCCCGATGCAGGGATTATGATCGACCGGGACCAACAGCGCAGCAGCAATGTAGATGACTAGCAGGACCACTGGGAATAAGTTCAAGAGCCGGAAATTCTTCCTGATTATATCAATTATATTTATGACTACAATTAATATCAGCAAGATCCCAAGCGTCGAGGCCAGCAGGAGTGCGGCACCCCCGATCAACCCCGGGGCCGTGTGAGGGCACCAGGGCATTGTGGGGTCGCCCGCGAGGGCAAATGCTTGGCGCTTCAGGTAGCTGTCCGGCATCATCCCCCACATTAACGCGAGATAATCCGAGGCGCCGGAGCCGTCGGGCAGGAGTGGGGGGCCGGCCCGGTGCCGCACGACAATGATCGCAAGCACCGCGCCGACAGCCGCAACGAGGGCGACCACGCCAGTGCGGACCTTCCAGGGCAGCATCCGGTCCCAGAGCAGGAACCAGAGGACCAGCAGCGGCATCAGGACCACGAAGATTTGGGCCTTGAACCCGACGGTCAGCACCCCGCACGCCATCCCGAGACCGATCAATGCCGGCCGGCGCCGCTGGGCTCCCCGGTCGACGAACAGAACGGCCAGCGCGGCCACCGCGACGCCGTAAAGGCACCCCGGGGTGATCTGCATGGTCCAGTGGTAGGACCAGAAGTAGTTGTAGAGTCCGTAGTACGAGGCGTCCGGCAGCAGCAGCAGCCCGGCGCAGGCGCAGAGGCCGGCGCCGCTGCCCCACCACGCCGACGCCAGGCTGTACGCGGCGAGGCCCGTCAGGAAGATCCCGAGCGGAACCCAGGAGGAGGCCAGCGACTGGTAGGCTGATTGGCCCGCGAAGCAGGAGATGGAGGCCGGCAGGAGGTAGCTGAAATAGTGGTAGAACATCAGAGGGTTGCCGCTTATCGTGTAGTTGCCGAGCGCGAGTACACCCCTGTCGCCCGTGAAGTGGGCGACCATGTTGGCGTGGAAGAAGTAGTCGCGGAATGGCCGGAACACTACCGCGCCCTGAACCTGATGGACCGGATGGAGGAGGTCCCAACACCAGAGGGTCGCGGCGGCCAGGCTCAGGAACGTGGCGAACAGGCGGCGGGCGGCGGCGCGCCCCGGCTCGGGCGGCGTCACTGGCTCGGGCGGTCCCAGGGACAGGGCCAGGGCGATCAGGGTGAACAGGATGAGATTCAAATAAATCAGATCGAGGTCGAGGACAAGCCTGGCGAGGGTCAGCAGGACGCAAAAGGCGGCCGCGCCCAGCACGATCAGAAGCGGCGTCTCCCGGGCCAGATCAGGCCCCGCCTTGACCGCCCGCAGGATCAACCGGCCCATCAGGGCGAGGACCCACGGCAGCGCCAGAAGGTAGGCCAGGCCGGACGGCGACAGCGAGCCGCCGACAGCGATACACCACCCCGCGAAGAAGGAGGTGCAGAGGGCGAGGCAGGCGACGTCAGGCCAGGACAGGGCGGCGTTCGCCCTGAGGTTGCGCCAGCCCCGGACAATCCTCGGTTGCTCGAAAGTATCCATGCGCCGTCCTCTCCTTTCTCGCCGATACTCCCTTCCTGAGAAGACGCAAGGACACCTTCGCCTTGCACTACGTGCGTGAGGGCACGCGCTTGGCGCAATTCACTACCCAAGGAAGGATGATCCGATTATATCATAATCCAATAAACGTATTTGCCTCAACGCTACACGCTTTTATCGGAAATCCCGTTGCCTGTCAATCAAGGTTTTCCGCCGGCCCGATCGATAACTACGTCGGCGGCTCAGGTTGACAGCACAAGGCGGCCGGGATAGAGTCACCCGCCTTTTGAGTCAGGGCGTCTTGTGACGTTGATCGTCCGGACGGCCCCAAACTATGAAAGTTGGGGACATGTGATGCCGAGTGAGATCAACTCGATCGATTACCCCATTTGCCTGGCGGTTCCCGAGCAACAGGCCGCCTCGCGCTAGGCCGAGCACGTTCCGTTCGCGATGTGGTTGACCTCCGCGCTCCAACCCTGGGCGCCGGTTGAGCTGGGCACCTTCCGGGGCACTTCTTATTGGGTTTTTGCCAGGCGATTGCCGCCCTGGGACGGCCGGCACGAGCCTTCTCCGTCGACACGTGGCGGGGTGATCCGCACAACGGATTCAATGGCCTCGAGATTCTGGCCGACGTGCGACATCACACGACGCCCGATACCTGGGATTCTCCACCGTGCTCGAGATGACCTTCAACGAGGCTGTCCACCGCCTCGCCGATGGGGAGAGGGACCTTGCCTTCCACGAATGGGCCGCGTGCCGGAGCTGCGCCAACCGCATCGAGCAGCCTGGTCTCATCAGCTCAGGGTTTTGAAACAGCGTCTTAACGATCCCGGGTTGGAACACAAGATGAATCAAGCTCATCGGGGGTCCCGGGGCATTGGGGTGCAGGGCGCACGCCGCAGCGGTTGACGGGCTCGCAATCATATGAGTACGAGTGTCCCGATCCAGCTCGTCTCAAGAGGTCCTGGCCGATTGAAATCTTCGGGAGGGCTCGGCCTCCCATTTTGCTCAAGAAGTTAGGGCCTCTTAAGCTCGAGAAGTCTCCTCCGGTGGCCCTGAAGTCAGATCTCGACCCATTCGTAATGCTGCACCTTGGGCAGCAACTCACGTGTGGCCCAGTGTACGAAGGGGCGATCAAGGCATGACTCGGCATCGACTTCGGGGAGCAGTTCCTCGCCGACTTCGTCCGCCAGGAAAACGGCGTTGAAACCAAGGTTCTGAACGCCGACGAGCCGATAACCCTTCTTTCTTCCAAGCTTGACGAATGCAGGGAGGCTCGCCCCACAGTAGATGCCGAAACGATCGACGAACTGGGTCCGGAATTCCTTGGAATAGGGCACTGTGACGGAGCGGTCCGAGCCCCAGATGCACTGGGTCTCGGCGATGACGACCCTGGGACGGACGACGTCGATCGCCTCCCAAATCCAGTAATCGTTCCCGTCGATGTCAAGTGAGAGAAGGTCGATGGGGCCGGCGAAACCGTGTTCGCGAATCAGGTCATTGATGTTCTCGCGGGTGATCCAGGCGTTCAAGAGCTTGGGTGGGAAGCAGAAGGTATCGCCCAGCCCGGAGTAAAACACCCTTCCTCGCTCCACGAGTTGATCGTTTCCGTCGAACATCAGTCCATGCCAGCCGTGATTGATGATCAGGTTGGCCGTATTGCACTGAATGCCGTCGCCGGCACAGATTTCCACGCAACGGCGCTGACCCATGCCGATCAAGCTGAAGATGTAGAGGAGCATGCCGTCCTCGCCGTTCTGGCTGAACGCGCGGAACTCAACATCCTGGAAGCCGGGCAACGGTCCTCCCTGAAGTGCCAACGCGCGATACTGATTGGCGAGAATCAGTTGCGAGGCCTTGGATGCGGTCCCCTCCGGCGCGTGAATGACGCGCTCCAGCAACGGCAGTTCCGTCGCCCCGTGTGTTCCGTTTGCCTGGTGTTGAGACGCGCCCTTGCATAGAAGCAGGTAGTCGAGCTTCTCGCGCATCTGAGCTAGCTCGCTTCGAAGTTGCTCCATCCCGAGGGATCGTCTCGTCCGCTCCAACAGCTTGCGAACCAGCCTTCGCATCGCGTTGACTCCTTGGCAGAAATCCTTCACCGAGATCCGCTCCAGGCGCCATACTCAGTATGTGCCGACCTGGCTGTACCCATTCCGTTGAGAAAGTCCGATCGTCCGGATCATGCTCCTTCCAGCATCGCCCGATCGCCATCCGCGGTAACCACCTGGGGACGGCTGAGTATCATTGAACTTGGCCGTTCGCCGCTTTTCTGGGAATCCTCTCTCCGCCGGGCGCACGCCGCAACGGTTGACGGGCTCGCAATCATAGCGATACGAGTCTGCCGATCCACCTCGTTTCCCAAGCTCATGCGACCCGCTCAGCGGGAATGAGGGGGTCGGGTTCACCCAGAGCAGGCACTCTTTGCACCAGCCGTGCCGGCCATCATGGTTCCAGCACGTGAGCACCCGACGGGCGTTCAGGTTGACCGTCGAGGAGAGGCTTCTCACCCCCGGCGGACGACTCCCTTCGATACGCGGCAGCAGTCTAGACGACCGCGCCGAACTTGACAAGGTCTTCGGGCCCAATCGCTGCCCTGTTGTCGGACCGAGCGCGAAGCTGGCCTCACGTTCCTGCCAGCGATCGGGCAAGGTCTCTGCGATCTGGTTAAGGTGCCGAGGCAGGCGACAAGGATGATCCAGTATAGGGCGGTCCCTGTCAGGCTGACTTTCGTCTATTGACCGGTTTGAGTCGCTTCATCGCCCGCCTGACCCGCCGCTGGACGGCGAAGTTCAACGATCTCCATGAGTCTCGGATGCCGAGCGGCGCGGATCCAGCGACAGGGTGGTGGGAGAAAGAGGGCATGTTTGCCATGTGCTGGGGTAGAGGCTCAGACCAACACAAGATCGCCTCGCGGAGCCGCCGGCGCATGGCCAGGGAGCGGGCCGACGGCTGCAGGACGGCTGAACGATAGACCTCGACAGTCCGGCTCGCTGTTCGTCCCCAGCAGAACTGCCCGACTCTCTCCTGGCCGCGATCGCGCAGCCTCTCGCGAAGCTGAGTATCAGTTGCCAACCGCTCCATGACCCGGGCCAGAGCCTCGGCCGAATAGCCATCAGGGTAAAGCACGCAATCGCCGCCCACCTCGGGAACGGAGGAAATGGGCATGGCGATGACCGCCGTGCCCGCGGCCATCGCCTCGAGGGGTGGAAGACCGAATCCTTCATAGAGCGACGGAAAGATCAAGGCTTCGGACTGCTGATAGAGAACCCGGAGCTGATCGGGTGAGACCGGACCCAGGAAGGTCAAACCATCCCGCTGGGATTGCGACTCCAGCCGTTGATAGAAGCCGCCACGTGAGCCCGTTGCGTAGCCGGCCAGCACCAGCCCGGGACAGGATCCCTGGGTCCAGCGTTCTCGAAATAGCGCATAGGCTTCCAGGAGGCAAGGTAAGTTCTTGTGCGGGAAGTCGGTCGCCACGCTGAAGAAGTAGCGTTGGGGAAGACGGAGCTTTCGGATGATCGCCCGATCTCCTGGATCGCGGCGGGAGTACAAGCCAGCGTCGACACCCAGTGGCACGACCACCACCTCTTCTCGGGGGACGCCGAACTCCTCGACGATCTCCCGGGCAGCACTCTCGGAGTAGGCCAGGATTCGCTGGCTCCCCTGCAAGCTCAAGCAGCTCGTGGCCCGGTAACTGTGAAACTCGGCGTCGGTGGGAAAAACCTGAGGAATCCGATATCCTATCAAGTCCTGATAGGTGAGGATCAAGTGAGCCGACGATTCGTAGAGCAACCGCAGATCGCGAGGGTCGATCACCTGCATCGGCCGGTGGATCACCTCGACGTCGTCCTTCCATTGCTCCCGGGTCACGACCCGTCCCTCCAGTCCCTGGGCCTGGACCGGATCACGCACCAGAAGCGTGAGATCGATCTGGGGGATCTTACCGAGGGCCTTCGCCAGGCTGACTGCGTAAGTACGCGTGCCAACCTGTTCACAAGAGAGCGGCCTGAGGTCGTAGGCCACCCGCAGCCTGCCGGTCTTCTGGAGGCGGACCGCGTGGGAAGCGAGCGATCGATCAAGGGTCGTGTCGAACCGGTCAAGCTGAGGTAGAAGGTGGGGATGACGCAGCGCCAGGAGTGACTGGCTTTGATCGGCCTCGTCCTCGTTGACCTCGATGGCCCGATCCGAGGCCATCCGCTGGACAAAAGAGTGATTGGCCCGCTTGGCGGAAAACCCCAGAGCCTGCGCCCGCATAACCCAATCGCTGCCTGCAAGGTCCACGGACGGATAGCTGGTGTCAAGCCGTCCCACGGCGTCGATGACATCCCCTCGAAGGTAGCAGCAAACACCCGATAGGACAGGTACAACGCTCCAGCGTGGCAACTCCGCACAGGCGGCGCGCACTGTCGCTTCGTCGCGCACCTCAAAATGTTCGCCCGAGTCGTGAACCGCGACCGAGCAATACCCATCATGATTGATGAGTGGTGAGACGCAGGCCGTTCTTTGTTCCGAATAGACGACATCGGCCAGCTCGTCCAGCCAGCCCGGAGTCACCTCGATGTCGCTTCGAAGCAAGACGACATCGGCCACCCGTTCCGCAAGCCCTCGATTGTAGGCCTCCACGTCTCCAAGGCCGGCCGAAGATCGCAGGAGGAGGACCCTGGAGTCCCCTCGCGCCACGTTCTCGAGTTTCCGGGAGAGTGCGCCGGCGGAAGGCGACGAGATGACGATGATCAGGCGATTGAGGGCCGGGCCGCCGTTGCGCACAACGCTCTCCAGACACCGTAGGGTCACTGGGGCGCAGTCATGAGCAACGACGAGCACATCGGCCGTTCGTGCCTGGGGCATACCTACCTCCATGTCAGGTACGGGCGGGTTCGTCCATCCTTGATTGGGCAGAGCCGATTCCCGCACTCCTCATTCCACCCCGATCGTAAGTAAACCTTGATACTCAGGACGGGTCAAGCCGAGACGCCTTGATCTTATCCCTTTTTATCTCCCTCCTTTCCGGAGTTTCCAGTAGTTTCCAGAGGAGCCTGAGTTTCCGGTTGACAGGTCAGTAGAGGCGGGGTATCAAATCTGCGCAGAGTCCTCCCGGGGACGCTCTGAATTGCGCCAGTGAGTGTTGCCAGGCCAAGGAAGGCAAGGACAACAATGTCATTCGCGATCAATCCCATCGACCATCCAATTTGCCTTGCGGCTCCCGAACTGCTGGCCCAATCGCACTGGGCGGAGCACGTCCCCTTTGCCATGTGGATCATCTCAGTGCTGCGCCCACGATCGTTCGTGGAGCTGGGAACGTTCCGGGGAATGTCATACTGCGGGTTCTGCCAGTCCATCAAGCGGCTTGGCCTGCCAACACGCGCCTTTGCCGTCGACACCTGGCAAGGGGACCCGCATAACGGGGTTATCGGCCCCGAGATTCTTGAGGAACTGAGGGGACACCACGACCCTCGCTATGGCACCTTTTCCAGTTTGCTGGAGATGACCTTTGACGAGGCCGCACAGCGGTTTGAGAACGGTGAGATCGATCTGCTGCACATCGATGGCTATCACACCTACGAGGCTGTCCGCCACGATTACGAGACATGGCGACCCAAGCTGAGCGATCGGGGCGTGATCATCTTCCACGATGTCGTGGAGCACATGCGAGATTTCGGCGTCTGGCGATTCTGGGATGAGACCAGGACTCAGTATCCAAGCTTCGAGTTCCACCACCAGCACGGACTGGGCGTGTTGGCCATCGGTCATGACTTACCCAGAGAGATCAAGGAATTGACGAGTATTGACGCCGAGGGAGCGGCGCAAATTCGCACTTTTTTTCATGAGTTGGGCCGTAGAGTCAGTCTGGCGATGGAGCGAGACGTGCTCGCGGGAGAGCGAGACGTCTTCTTGGGACAGCGCGACGCCCTCTTGGGACAGCGCGATGCTCTTTTGAGCGAGCGAGACGCCCTCTTGGCGGAGGTGTCCGAGAATCAACGAACAATTCTCTGCTTCAAGCAGGAACGAGCGGCGCTCGAGCAGTCCGTTTCGTGGAGAGCAACCCGTCGAGTCGCCCGATTGGCAAGCTCGATCGCGCCACCCGCGTCGGGCCGACGACGGGCGATGAAGCGGATTGAAAGGCTCCTTGAAATCACGCATCGCGAGGGGATCAGGGCGATTCCACGCCGGCTGTGGTCGAAGGCCAAGTGTGGTTTGACTGACATGGCGCGGCTTGGGTTTGGTCAACAGACACCGTGGGTACCCGACGTCAGACCGGTCTTCGTCCTTGTCCACCGGCGGGGAGGTGGCGGCACCGATCGACATCTTCGCGAACTCACCACGGGCCTGCGAACCGCAGGTGTCCGCCCGGTCATGATTGCCCCCGGGCCCAGGAATATGCTGACCTGGGAGGAGCCGGGGACGGCCGGACAGCGATCCTGGACGTTCCAGGGAGCCTCAACACGCGAATCGATGACGGCCTTGCTCGAAGCGCTGATGCCAGTACATGCTCATATTCACAGCATGATGAAGCTACCCGAGATGCTGCTCGAACTGCTGGTGCTGCGAGGTGTGACGTACGACTGGACCCTGCACGACTACTACCCGATCTGCCCTCGCGCGCACCTTGACCGCGGCAACGGCAGGTACTGCGGCGAGCCTGAACCGGCCGCCTGTGATTTCTGTCTGGCTCTCCGGGGTGATTACCGGGGACAAGTTGTCACCGAACCGATCGAGGCCTGGCGCGAGCGGTACGCCGCCTACTTGCGGGGAGCCAGACGGATCTTTGCCCCTACCAACGATGCCCGCCTCCGGCTCGAACGCTACGTACCAGGCGTTTCGGTGGTCGTTCGTGCACACCCCGAGGTCATGAGGGTCCCAGGGCAGGTTGCGGCCCCCTACCAACCCGACAAAAGGGTGAGGGTCGCGGTGCTGGGGACGATCACGGCGTTCAAGGGCTCCGTCTTGCTCCAGACCTGCGCCGAGGACGCGGCCCGAAATCAGCGTCCTCTCGAATTCGTGGTCCTGGGGCGTACCGATCGCGATGCGGCGCTGGCCCGTACAGGGAGGGTCAAGGTCACGGGGCCCTACTCCGAGGACGAGGTCTTCGAGCGGTTGAGCACTGCGCAATGTCATCTCGCCTTCCTGCCCTCAGTCGTTCCCGAAACGTACATGTACACGCTCTCAATCGTTATGGCGGCCGGGCTATTCCCCGTCTGCCTCGACCTGGGAGCGCAGGCCGAGCGAATTCGTGCGTGGGGTTATGGCCTTGTCCTCCCTCTGGATGCCAGCCCTGCCGAGATCAACCAGGCGTTGATCGAGACCGCGATTTCCCTGGCGGAGCGTCGGGTTCCTCCACCGCCCGAACGACCCCCCGCCAGCATCGACTTGCTTGACTTTTACTACGGTTTCACGGACGAGGAGCGGCGTCGTTTCGGCCTTCCGCCAGGACGGACGCCGCAGGCGGCCCCGCAGCCCCATCTCGAGCGAAGGAATGCCCATGCACGTCTTCACTAGCATCACGGCGAATTATCTTCCCAAGGCCGCCGCCCTCGCGCACTCGGTCAAGCGGGTCCATCCCGAGGCAACGTTTCACTGCGTGCTTTCGGACGAGCTCCCGCGCTGCCCCTCCGAGACAACGGCCGCTTTCGATTCGATCATCAACATCAAGGATCTGCCGATCGGTGAGCTGCCCCGGTGGATCTTCCGACACCGAATCGTCGAGCTTTGCACCGCCGTCAAGGGAACGGCCTTTCAACACATCGCCGAGCAGTTCGGCGCAGAGCGGATCTACTACCTCGATCCCGACATCATCGTCACTCGCCGGCTCGATGACCTGGAGCGAGCCTTGGACCGGAACACGATCCTGCTCACCCCCCACATGACGGTCCCGGAGACCGACCTCCAAGCCATCCTCGACAACGAGCACTGTTGCCTGCGGCACGGTGTTTACAATCTCGGCTTCCTGGCCGTTCGGATGACCGGGCAAGGGCGTCAGTTCATCGACTGGTGGGCCGACCGGCTCCGCCGGTTCTGCTACGACGATGTCCCGGCGGGACTCTTCACCGATCAGCGATGGGTTGACCTGGCCCCAGCCTTCTTCGACGACATCGCGGTCATTCGCGACCCCCAATACAACGTCGCGACCTGGAACCTGACTCATCGCCGGGCCGCCGGTCGCGTCCCTTTCGATGTTGAGATCAATGGACGTCCTCTGGTCTTCTATCACTTCTCCGGATTTGACAGCGGGGCCCAGAAGATCATGCTTGAGCGGTACGGCGTGAACAGTCCCGTCCTGTTCGAGTTACGCGACTGGTATATCGCCCAGTGTGAGGAGCTCGGCCAGTCGGTGCTGGGCAAAGTCCCTTGCGTCCACAGCACGTTCAAGAACGGCCCGCGCATCACCGACGCCCATCGATTGCTCTACCGCCGGCGAGAGGACCTGATGCACGCCTTCCCAGACCCCTTTGATACCAGCGACCCGGGACATTCGTACTTCCATTGGTATGAAGCCCATGCACCAAAAAGGAGGGAGACCGAACCACCAGTGATTGTCGCTCATCGGCTCCGGCAAATGATCAGGGCACACGCCCCCGAGCCAGCCATTCGGCTGGCGCGGTCGGCTCGCAGTGCCTTGCGCCGTCTCTCGCAACCGGCCAGCTCTGCCTAGTGAACTGGCGCTTCTTTCGGAGAGCCTCAGATCCAGTCGTGCAAGCTCCCCAACCTTGTTCGATCACGTCCGGTCCAGGCAGGCTCGATCGGGCCCGTCGCCATGCCCGGTCTGTTCCACCCGGCCCATCCGGTTCCGGGTCCGCAGGTCGCGACGCGGTCGAACCCAGGATCGGTCCGGAACGGACAGAGCCGCCGCGGGCAGGTTGATGTATGATGGTGCCATGCGCCTGGCTGATCCACCTGGGTTCCCGAGCCTCGCGAGGTCGACGCCGTGCGGACGTCGTTTCGGATTCTTGCGCCCATTGAGAGTTGCAGCTACCTGCCGGATCAGATGGCCCGGATGGAATACGAGCATGTCTCGGAGCTGACGGCCGACGAGTACGCCGCGCGGCTGATGGCTGGCTGGCGCCGGTTCGGCCATACGCTGTTCCGACCGCGATGTCCCAGGTGCCAGGCTTGCCGATCGCTACGCGTCGAGGTGGACCGGTTTAGCCCCAACCGCGGCCAGCGAAGAGTCCGTAAGGCCAACGAGGGGGCCGTCCAGCTCCAGGTTGGTCCGCCCCGCGTCTCGCGGGCCCGGCTTGATCTGTATCAACGATTTCACGACCATCGAGCCAGGACCCGGGGCTGGGACGAGCGCGAGGAAAGTCCGAGCTCCTATCATTCCGCGTTCGTGTCCAACCCTTTCCCGACAGAGGAGTGGAGCTATATCCTGGATGGGATGCTCGTCGGGGTGGGCATGGTTGATTCGCTGCCCGTCGGGCTATCGGCGATCTACTTCGTGCACGACCCCGACCACCACCGCCGCGGGCTGGGCACCTGGAACGTCCTCTGCTTGATCGACGAGGCTCGCCGCCGCGGGCTGCCCCACCTGTATCTTGGCTACTGGGTTGCCGACTGCCTATCGTTGGCTTACAAGTCGTCGTTCCGCCCCTTCGAAATCCTCGGACCGGATGGCGCGTGGCACCCCTTGTAGCTGCTGTCGAAGGGCCCTTTCAGGACCGAAAAGAGGAGAAACACGCGATGCAAGTGCCGCTGCCGCTGTCGGATCGCGGGTGTCGGTGTCAGCCCGGGATCACGAGTCATGCCGTTCCTGGATCACTGCGTGGCACGGGGCGAGCCGACGTAGCGCTCGAAGATCGTCCGCGTGCAGGAGCTGTGGCGGTCGGCGTCCGCGAGGAAGGCGGCGACGGCTTCCTCGGGGGCGGTCACGTGATAATTGAGCCGGCGCGAAAGCCCGAGCAGCTCAGCGGGATTGTCCGGAAGCTCGGCAATGGCACTATTATGGATCAGGCGGAGCCGACCCTCCACGGTCCGCAGGAAGTCGTAGGCTTCACGCAGCTCGGCATGAACCGCGGCCGGCAGAATTGCGGCTCGCTGCAGGGCGTCGAGCGCCTCCCACAAGTTGGGCCGCAGCAGATCGGGCTGGTTGGCCGCGTGGATGAGCATCAGGTACTGGACGATGAACTCCAGATCCGCCAGACCGCCGATTCCCCGTTTCAGGTCGTTGCGGCGGCGTGATTCCTCGAGCCTGCGTCGCATTTCCAGCACCTCATGGACGAGACTTGCCTGGTGTACCGGCCTACATAAGATTTCCCGGATCGCGTCGGAGACGTGCCGGCCGAACCCGCCCGTGGCGAAGATGACTCGAGCGCGGGTCAGGGCCAGCCGTTCCCAGCAGTGCGCGGATTCCTCAAAGTACCGCCGGAAGCCGGCAAGCGTGACGACCAGCGGGCCGGAAGCCCCGTGGGGCCGCAGGCGAGTGTCCACACGGTAAAGCGGACCCGTCGAGGAGTCACCCGCCAGCGCCTTGAGCACGCGCTGGGCAACCTCGGTGACGAACTGCTCGTTCGAGATGGACCGGCCGGCTTGCGAGGTCGTGCCGTTCTCCTCGTGGAGGAACACCAGGTCGAGATCGCTGTGGTAATTGAGCTCACGGCCGCCGAGCTTGCCCAGGGCGAGCACGGCCCAGCGGTCGCGGCGGCCATCGCTGGGCCGGATCGGGGTGCCGAACCGGTCGGCCCGGCGCTTCCACTGATCGCGCGCCACCTGGGTGACGACTGCCTCGGCGACGTCGGCAAGCTCCCGGGTCACCTGGCGAATCGGTTCGCGTCCCAGGATGTCTCGGGTGCCGATCCGCACCCATTCCTTGTTGCGAAAGCTCCAGAGAATCGGCGCGAGGTCTTCGGCTCCCTTGGTCAGCTCGGCGATCTCGGCCTTGATCGCCGCAGCGGGCAAGGGACGGTCCACGACCAGCGAGTCCATGAGGTCGTCGATCATTCCGGGATTTGTGGTCAGGATCTGCGAGAGGAACTGGCTGGTCGCACACAGCTCCACGTACAGCCGCAGGCTGGGGGGGTTGAAGTTGAACAGCTCCCAGAGGATCGCCTTTGCGCCCAGAGACGCAGAGACCCTCTCGAGGTTCGTGAGGGTCATGTCGGGGTCTGCCGTGCGCGCCACCGCCTGGAGCAGCCTCGGGGCGATGGCCGCGAGGAAGTGGCGGCAGCGGGCGTGCGACAGGAAGAGAAAGTCCTCGCGGGCCAGGGCCATCAGGTTGTGGTGCGCCGTCTGCCGGTCACGGAACGGGTAGCGGCCGAGCACCTCGGCGATCTGTTCCTCGCTCGGGTGCGGATCGAGCACCAGGTCCACCACGGGGTCGGCGGCCGAGCCGTCGTCGTCCAGAAACGCGTCGTGAAGAATGTGGTTGAGGATGCGGCGATTCACCTCGGTCTTGCTGCGATAGTCTGCCAGGAAGCGGTGCGCGGGGATAGCCCGGTCTTCGCCCGGTCCAGGCGGCACGTAGCCCATCCGGATCGCCAGCGTCCGCAGCTCTTCCAGGCTCCGGGGTATCTCGTGAGTCTGGCGGTCGAAAAGAATCTGGAGCCGGTGCTCGACCCTCCGAAGAAAGCGATAGGTGTCATCCATGATGCTTCGTTCATCGGCGGTGAGGCAACCGACCTCTTCGAGCTGGTGAATGGCCAGCAAGGTATTGGCGCTGCGGACATCGGGATACTCGCCGCCGTGCAGCAACTGCAGAAACTGGACCACGAACTCGACGTCGCGAATTCCACCGTGGCCCGTCTTGACCTCAAAATCGGCGCGCCCCGCCGAGACCGTGCGCTGTTCGATCCGCCGCTTCAGCGCCTTGATCTCCGAGATCTCGCTGGCACCCAGGTAGCGGCGGTAGATGAACGGGGTGACGGCCTCGACAAACGTGCGTCCCAGGCCGAGATCGCCGGCGACCGGACGGCACTTGATCAAGGCCTGGCGCTCCCACGTTCGACCCCGGGTCTCGTAGTAGCCCAGGGTCGCGTCCAGCGAACGGGCCAGCGCACCCTGTTCGCCGTCGGGGCGAAGCCGCATGTCAACCCGGTAGGCAACGCCCCGCGCGGTGTGTTCGGTGAGCAGCCGGACGATCTCGGCTCCCATCCGTGCGAAGAACTCGGCGTTCGAGACGACTCGCGGCCCCGCGGTGCGGCCATCCTCGTCATAGAGGAAGACAAGATCGATGTCGGAGCTGTAGTTCAGCTCAGTGCCGCCGAGCTTGCCCAGGCCCAGGACGACGAACCGGGCGGGGCTGCCGTCGGTCCGCAGCGCGGGCCCGAACCGGGCCTCGGCCCACCACCGCGCCAGCCGCGTCGCGGCTTCGGTGCAGGCGTCGGCAAGGTTCGACAGGTCGAGCGTGATCACCTCCAAGGGGAGGCCGCGGACGATGTCGTTGTAGCCGATGCGCAGAGTCTCCCGAAGCCGGAAGCGGCGAATGGCCAGTGCCTGATGTGCCTCGGTGGACGCCCCGCTCAGCGAGCTCCAGAGGTCTTCGATCAGAGCCTCTCGGTCGGGCCGCTCGGCCCCGGCCTGAAGCCAGCCGAGCAGCCCCGGGTCGCGGATCAGGACCTCGCTCAAGTACTGGCTGGTGCTGAAGACATGGAGCAGGATCTCGGTGGTCTTGATGTTCTCGGCCAGCTTGCACAGGGCCGGCTCAGGATCGGGCTGCCCGGCGACGAACCGCTCGAGATTGGCCAGCGCCATCCCCGGCTCGGGGCAGCGCGGCAGCACCGTGTCGAGCTGGGCGGCAATCCGGCCGATCAATTCCATGCGGCCGGGACCCGCGTGCTCGATCAGGTCCAGGAGATCGCGGCCGGCACGCTGCGGATCACGCACTCCGAGCCCGTTGAGCCAGCTCTCGAGCAGCTCGGGCTTGTCGCGATAGCTCAGAAACCCGTCGGCGTTCATCAGCGGAATCTTCCTGGCCACCGGCTGCCCGGTAGGGTGGGCATTGCCCACCGATCTGCCCGCTAGGGTGGGCATTGTTCACCGATCGTCTGCGATGTCACCCGGTAGACCTAGAGCGGTTTTCAGATGCATTGCATGCGCCGCGGCTCTCACCCCCCCTCCCCCCCCTCCGCAAGGGGGGGAAAGTCGGTGGCGTCTGGTCTTTTTCCCCCCTTCGCAAGGGGGGGTAGGGGGGGTGCATTCGAGTGCCTCTGCGTTCTGTCAGGTTCGTCATCCACGCGATTGAAAATCGCTCTAAATCTCGTCGAATGCCTTCAAAGCGTCGGTGTCGATCTTCGTCGGTTTTGGTCGTACTGTCA
>JBAUOX010000324.1:0-8082 GCA_049579985.1 Isosphaeraceae bacterium
GCCACTGCTTGGCCATCCGAGGCGGCGACCAGGCCGGCTGCGTCGACCTCCTGCCGGAGCCGCACGTTGGGCCGGGCGGCGACCCGGCGCCGGACGCCCCAGTCGATCAGGTCGCGGCTGCAGGCGAGCAGTTGAAGGCCGGAGTGGAACCGGAGGCCCCAACCGAACGGCGTCAGGGTGGCCAGGTCGCCGGAGTTGTCGAGCAGCAGCGCCCCGGCCGCCAGGAGATCCGTCGTCAGGCCGGGGAGGAGCCACTCCAGGACCATCCGGCCCCGTTCCAGCAGGACGTGAACGTGGCGGGCCTGCGGCAGTCCCTTGCGGTGGGACGGCGTCTCGGGGAGGTGGTCGCGCTCCAGCAAGGTGACCTGCTCGAAGTGGTCGGCCAGGACGCGGGCCGCCAGCATCCCGGCCATGCCGCCCCCGACGACCACGGCGTGGCGGCGGGGGAGGGCCTTGGCTGTTGGATCGGTGGAACTGAGCGTCGCGTGCATCTCATCCTCTTGGTCTCGGATGGAGTGTCTCAAGACCTTCGTGACCGTATCATAATCCCCGGCCCTCTCCTCGGCCACGATTCTGCGGTCGCAAGGGCCGCGAGTCAGGTGGCCGTCTTGCGCCGCGCCGAGGTGTGCGACGCGAAACTGACGCCGCGCAGGAGCTCGTTGGGCTGATCCGTGGGGAGGGACGGCAGGCGATGGAACCAGTTTATCGGTCTTCCTAAGTCCTTTCAAGACCAAGCTTTTACGAGCAGGCACTTCATTCGAGCGGAGAGGGTGGGATTCGAACCCACGTCGCAGCTTTCGCCACGAACGGCATTTCCAGTGCAGTATCTTACTCAGTCTTCTCGACTTTTCTAGCTCACAACTGCCTGTACTCCATACGTTTACGCAAAGCCATTCTTGTAAACCAGGGTATAGCGCGTCTCGTAAGAAAACCTGTAAACCGGAGGTGGCGTAAAAGGTACGGCACCTTGTAAACTCTACTGTATCGACGCCGACTTCGGCCCGTTCTTCCTCAACTTCCGTAGCTACTTCCCCTACAATGGGAAGGATACCGCGCGGGTGGCGGCAACGCCACCTCCTTATCCGACCGGGACGTCAGCGATGGCTTCTTGCGAACCGACCGACGGGCGTCCTTATTGGAGTCAGAATCATGATGGGAGCGAAGGTGTTGATCCAGGCCATGGCAGCCTTCGTCGGGCTGATCGGGATGCTTCAACTTGCAGCCCCCGGAGCCGATGATCCTCCGCCGCCTGATCTCTCCCAGCCACGGTTGACTGTACCCACGCCTCGAGACGAGCAGGCCCGGGACGCAGAGGGAAAGGCTCTCGGGCAATTGTTGCGCACGCGCCCGGAGATCATCGTCATCGAAGGGATGCCCGGCGTCCGCCCACCGATCGGTGCCAGGCCCGCAGATCCAGACCGGGCCTCCTGGACCCGGCCCGCGCAGCTGCGAGCCTGGTTTCAGAAGGCGGGCCTTCAGCTGTTCGAAGTTGGTCCGATTCGCGTCAAGGTGGTCGTCGGCCACGACGCATGGAGGCTGGACGAGGCGGACCTCGATCGCCTCGTCAAGGCGTCGGTGGTCGCGCAGGCCGAAGGGAAGTCGGTCCCCCCCGATCGATTACGTCTACCCGCCGGAACTGCCCGCGCTCCAGGCAGCCTACGAGAAAGCCGTCCGCGGGGGGAATACGAAGATCGAGGGAGTCGCTGAAAAGTTCCTCCTGATCGAGCTTCCCACGAAGACAGCTAGGATGATCGATGCGATGCTGTTCTACGGATTTGACGCGCTGTTCGTCCGTAACGATGCCGGCCCGTGGAGTGTCGATTTGGTCAAGCGGCGGCTAGCCGAGCTCGAGCAGTCAATTCAGATGTATTTCACCCTCCAGATGACGGGCTCGGTAGACTCCTATCTACTGAGGGAATTGAACTGGACGGGCTGGACCCTGCCGACGCCCACTCTCGATCGGAACCAAGTGATCCAGGCTTGGTTCGCCCGCAATCGGCCAGGCCTGCGACCGGACCGTCACGCCTCCTTCTCAATGAAACCGGGCGGCTTTACCGTCATCGAGATCGGCGAGGGGAATCACTTCCACTACAGCCGGTTCATCATTCCGGTGGACGACCTCCCCCCCGCGGCGCGGGCCCTCCTCAAGGAAGGGCGGTTCCCGATCAAGCAACCCGAGTATTATTTCGCCTCCAGTTGGTGGTTCGCGAACGTCGTCTGGCAGGTCGCCGAGCGCGAGCATCGCTACATCGACTTCGACCCCAAAACGTTCATCCACGGACATCCGCGAATGGCGTGGTATCCCGTTCAATACCTTCAATTTGGGCCGCCATAAGGAAATGTCCTTCCCTGATGTCGAACCGAAGAAGTCCATCGACAGATGTAGGCTGTTCCTGACTGTCCCCCTCCTCCAGGTAATTCTCGGCAACCCCTTCCGCCGGCACACGCCCGAGCGCATTCCGACGGCTTGTTCCGTCAAGGTGCGGAGTCGCCTCTGGCGCTGTCCTCAGCTCAGTGTTGTTTTCAGGTGCCACGTTGGCACCTATGTGCTCATTCTTGCACCCTCGAAATCGCGGCGGAACAGCAAGCTATCGTTATGCGGCGGGGCTCGGCAGGTGCCACTTGAGACGTCTTGGCTCGGCACTTGCCGAATCAACCGTAAGGTGCCGGGGGAGGAACAGCTCCGGCAGTCTCCTGACCGCGTGACGATCGATCGAGCAGCTTCGGGGGACAGAAACGGGGACGCAGCTCGTTGCATCCTCTGCACTTGGCATGCGGCGGAGTGATACCAGGACACCGACTTCGTTGGCAATCTAGCCGCATCCCTGTTGCGGCCCCCGTGGGCAATCTAGCTGCGTTCCAGTTGCCACCCCCACTCCGCAGACGGCAGGCTGCGCCGATTGAGGTCCCCATCGAGGCGTTCGCTCGCCGGGGGTTCAGGGCTCAGATCTGCTCCGAGAACTGGCGAAGAACGCCGACCGTCCGTACAAGCCCCTGCTGCTCCAGGGTCCCGAGGATTTCGTCCACGGTCCTAGGCGGGTTCTTCAATCCCTCCCGCTGGTGCTTGGCGGCCGTGGTGACCACGGTAGGTGCTACGTCGAGCAGGTGCGCAATGAACTCATCGGGATGACGGGCCTCGACGCCGTAGGTGGTTAGTGCGTCCGCCGGAAAGTCGCCCAAGTTGTACGTCACGATGACATCGGCGCCGGCGCGGACCGCGGCGGCGAGGACGTGGCGGTCATCCGGGTCCGGAAGGGTCAGCGAATCAATGAGGTCTGCATAACCCGTCACGAGGCAATCGCGGACGGCCCCGTCCATCAGGGACCGAGTACGCTCCAGCCGCTCGCGCGTGAGTCGAGGATTGTTCTTCAGGACATTGCGTATCCACTCGTCGTGGATTTCGGCTGTCCAGCGGGCCTGGATCAAGCCCGCCTGCGCCAGGCGGACGATGAGATCGCGGACCGGGGCCGAGTAGAGGACGCACGCGTCGATGACCGCCGTGAGAGGAGTATCCATCAATAACCCATGCCCAGCTCCTGGGCGTCCGCCGTCAGCTCGTCGGCGATCCGGCGACGGGCGGTGTCATCCTTGCGCTTGTAGGCCATGAGATCGTCCAGCCGCACGCGGCGGTGCTGACCGACCAAGCGGAACGGGATCTTCCCTTCCTCCAGCAAACCGATCAGGTACGGCCGGGAGACGTTGAGCAGGTCGGCGGCCTGCTGAGTCGTCAGCTCGGCCCGGACGGGAAGGACTGTCACAGCATGGCCTTGGGCCATCTCCGCCAGAATGTCCTTCAAAAGGCGGGCGGCGGACAGAGGCAGGGTGACATCTTCGCCTGCCTGCTCGTTACTATGGACGTGGATTCTCAGGTCGGATTTGCCCGCTCCGAGATACTGGGATAACCGGTGCAGGGACTCCCTGGCCAGAAGGGCATCGGCCTCGCTCGGGGTCGTCGTGTCGTGGTTCTGGGCTGACATGGCATTTCTCCCTATCTCTTCGGGAGATACTATCACAAGACCGCAGCAAACGCAATAAACGAATTATTCGAATCCACGAGAAGGGTTTACAACAAAGAGAGAGAACAGCTTGGGCCGCCATGACGTAAGCCTTTACCGAGTTCTGACTTAAGCGGAGAGGGTGGGATTCGAACCCACGGTACGTGTTACCGTACACGGCATTTCCAGTGCCGCACCTTCGGCCTCTCGGTCACCTCTCCAATGGTTCAGAAGTCTAGATTTCGCCTTGTCTTATGTCAATCACTCCCATGCTTATTCTTGGCTAAATCGGTCTGGCTAAAGTCTTTGGCTAAACGCGGGGAGCCCAAGAAAACCCGAAACTACGGAACGTGCGGCACTCGTGGCACGAGCCACGTTTGCCACCAGAGTTAGATCGTACCGGGGGAGAGACATCTTGGCAAGAAACGGACGCCTCGCCGTGGCCCGACCACAGATGCCCTTACGCACCCGCACCGGTCGGCCTGCGACTTATCTCTTGGTGATCTTCGGCCCTATGTAGACCACGTGGAGTGGGTCCTTGAGTGTGATCGGCCAAGAGAAGTGAATGCGGAAAGGAGGCGTCCGGACTTTCCCATGCCAAGGGCAGAATAGGTAATTACCTGGCTGGGACGGATGGCGGAAAGTCAGCTCTTCTCTGAATTCATTTTTCTCGCTCGCAGAAGAATCTGAGAACAGCCCCGCAGCGCCCGTGAAGCAACTCGCGAAGAGCCTATGACCTTCTCGGGTCCGCTCGCCACTCTCGTTGAAGCATCCCTTGAAATGATTTAGTGTGTTGAGCAGGAATCGGATTCTCGCCGAGGCGGCGACCACGAACGGATAGCCTTGTAGCGGCCCAAACGCATCGTCGGAGAGCGTGAGCCGGGTGCACGAGTGCCTCAGATGGGCCTCGAGGCTGGCCCAAGAGTCGATGCCGACTGGGTGGTCTTCCAAGCTGGCTTTGACGGAGTCAATCGTCCAATGGTTCGGGACATGGATCTGCTCTCGCTCTCCATCTTCTCGCACCCAATCGACGATGATGGGCGTATTCAGCCAATCAGACGGCGAGAAGCTGATGAGCTCGCGAGCAATCTCTCGGGATATGCAGATCGCGGCCTCAGCGACGGCGGTGTCGGTAACGACGTTCCCGGCCACCTCCAAGTACTCGTCACCGGCATGCAGTTGGGCGTCTTCCCAGTAGGGGCCCAGCTTCCCCAGCCAGGACATCAGGGCACGTTGCTTATCGATGGGGAGCCCCTGGGCCGCCTGCGGTAGGGGAATCTCGGCGGTCACCTGCACAAGTCTCAGTTTGCGATGACAGTAGAGAGCGGATCCGAGGCGGATAATCTCTGCCCTTATCTCCATCAGGGTATCGACGGCTCGAACGAAAGCGGCTACATCATGGAACTGACCGTGCAATGACAAGTCGTTGACCAGATAATCCACTTCATTCACCCCAGCCCGCGAAGTAGTTCAAATCCTTGTCGAACTGGTCAAAGAATCCGCTGGGCCAGGCGTCCACGTTTCCGGCCGGATCGATCATCGGAGAGACGACTTGCTCACCCTCCTGGTTTCGGTCCTTGAAGAAATGGATATGGACCCTGTCCGCGCTGATGACGCGATCCTTGGCAGATCGCCTGATCCCGTTCAGCACATGGTCGCTGTGAGTCTCGATCATCACCTGGACGCCGGCCGATGCGACCTGCGATAAGAACCACCCCATCTTTGCCTGACCGGCAGGATGAAGGTGAACCTCGGGGTTCTCGATGAGAAGCAAGTCTTCCCGCTTCCTGGAGAGCGCGGCGACGATGATTGGAAGAACTTGGGTCAGGCCGGACCCCACGTGGACGGGGCGATGGAAGTCGGTTGCAGGCGATGTCCGCAGGCCGAGCGTCGCCACATTTGCCTGCGGGATGTGCTGTATTTCTAGCGAGCAGCCCGGGAAGAATTCGTCCATACGGGCTTCGACTTGATGCAGGAGCGTCGGCGGGTTGTCCCCGATGGCCAAGCCATCCAGCACCAGCTCATCCCTGTTCCAATATAGCAGGCTGACCGCAAACTCTCCCTTCGGTCCGACCGCTTGGGTCGAATTGGGGTCCTCGAGCGGGTACACGTCTTGAGGGCCGATCCTCTCCGCCGTGAGGTAGCTTAGACGGCGAAGGCGCTCGACGATGGCCGCATCTTCGGCGGCGATTCCTGGCGGCAGGAGATAGCGGAGCACTTCCGGAGGGGAGATATCTTCGCCCCCGACACGCAGGGATGTCACCAGGGCAGACATATTTCGTCGGTCTTCGCCGTCGAAGCTCCATCGGATCTCCCTCGCTCCATCGACGAGGCCGATCCCGAATGTGCGACGGCCCGTGACCTTATCCACGACGTCGGCGACCGTTCCCAAGGATAGCTCGGTGCCGTTTAACAATAGCCGTCGGGACCACTCTTTTTCGCGGATCGTCTGGTGCAGAAGCACTAGCGCCTGCAGTACCGAGGACTTCCCGGAAGCGTTCCAGCCGGTCAGCAACGTCAGTGCGCCCAGTGGGAGCTTGAGGAGTTGGAAGCATTTGAATTGCTCCAGGTCAATTTGACTTAGCAGTGATGGCCCCATCGATCATCTTCCCCGCTGCTTCGAATCTGTGCCGGACTTTCCTGGCAGTGTTCGGGCTGAATGTAATGGCATCGATGAACTCGCTGTTTGTCATCAGCTCGTAAAACCCGGCCCTGATGGCATCCGCGTGGCACAGGACTTCCGCCATCGGGTAGCGGGACAGCCCGGTAGACATGACGTCCCACAGCGAGGCGTTAAGGACGCTCCTTCTCTCCCTCGGCCCGACGTGCTTCCTGAAAGCATGCTCGCCGAAGAGCGTGTAATTGTTCTCAAGGCCGCGGCGGAGTTCGGATGAAAGCCGCTCCAGATCGAGCCTACTGAATCTGTTCATCTTCCTTAGTGCGAGGGCGAGAAAGTCGTCCATTTCCCTATACTCTTGCACGGTATTGATCTGGAAAGCGCAGAATCTGTTCACAAATTCACGGTCCCTCATGGTTTTGCTACGCAGGCTGCCACCCGTCGCTTCGCGGAAGAGCTGCGTGGCGGCTTCTTGCTTGAGGAAAAGGGTAGCGGGCCCCATGTACAGACAGTTACGCATCTGCTGGCGGGTTAGGGGCACTCCCCCGTTGACCCGCTCGAAGATGTCCAATCGGGCTCTGTCAGGAACCTTCGAATCAATTACATACAGGGCGAGATTGCAGTCCTCAACGCGATTCTGGAGCTTTGGCGACAAATCCTTAAATTTCTTCCCATTGAGTTCGGGCCGGTCGTTCAGCCGAAGCTTCAGTTCGTTCTCCATGAACCTTCGGAACGTGGACAGCCTCTGCAGGCCGTCGACAACTACCAAGCGCCCAAGTTCGTCTTCGGCGAGGTAGAACACCGGAATCGGGATTCGCATCATCACAGATTCGATTAGCTTGCTCTGCTTAGACTCATCCCAGATGAAATCCCTTTGGAATTCCGGGTCCATCACGAACATACCGCTCCCCATCCGTCTGACGATGTCGAAAACGGTGCGGATCTCGGGCCGAATCAATACAGTGTCGATGGGGTAATCACCCCACCCCAGCTCGTCCGGGGACTCCAAGCCTTCAACGTCTTCTTTTTCGTTTTGAGGCGAGTCTTCGGCCATGTCATTCTCTGGAGGCGAGGAACGCGGATGTCCTTCTATCTTGGCGCAAGCTTCACTGCTTGGGCATGAACCCTGGGAGGAGGCAGAGAATCCGGATACGATTTCCCAGCGATTTCCTTTGCCTCACAGAGTAATATGGTTCGCGCCCATTCAACTCTGTGTTCTTCTCCGAGCGATCAAGACGCCAACTCGCCCGAGGCGTGCGAATGAAACTCTGAAGACCCCTGAAAGAAACAGGACGCGAATGCTTTCTTCGGTCTGCTCAATGTAACCACTTGGCGCGATGGAACTTAGGGCAGCTTGTATCAAATCCTCTTCATTTCCAGTGCCGCACCTTCGGCCTCTCGGTCACCTCTCCAGATATCGTAAACCTTTGCTTCAGATGACGTCACCTGTTTTCTGCTAACCTGGCCCCG
>JBAUOX010000325.1:0-3167 GCA_049579985.1 Isosphaeraceae bacterium
ACTCCACGCCCTTCGCCTGGAGAGAACCCGTCAGGCTGTCATAGGGATCTTCGATGCGGGGATACTTGGCGGTCCGCATTTGCGATATTCCAGATGCCAGATCTCGATCCCGGTGTCGTAGGAGTCGAAGCAGAAGAACGTCGAATACAGGTTGATCCACATCCCGGCGGCGCTTTGCAAGGCGTACCCGTTGAAGGGCACATTGGCACCGAGCTGCACTTCCGAGCCATTGAGGTAAATCGGGAAGTCGAGATCGAAAACGTATCCCGTGGCGTGCGGGTTACAACCCCGCGGGGCGTACACGCTGTTCACGTAGGAAAACAGTTTCTGGGCCAGCTCCGGGGTCCAGCCCGGAGAGGCTGCGACGTGGCTGATGAACCTGGCCAGTCGAGGATCACCCGAGCAGCCCAGCTCGCTGATGGCTTCCTTCTCCAGATTGGCGGGGAAGCTGAGCCCGGCAAAAGCCGTGTTGCCGGCGATCGTCTGCTTGATGATCCGCAGGAACTCGCGGCCCTGGGATTCATCGGACGGCCGATAACCATTCTGGATCACCGCGCTGCGCATGCTCCAATCGTCGATGTACTCGCCGTACTCGATCAGGGCGGACATGAACAGGTTGGCTGGGGCGATCACGTCGGGGTGCAACTTGGCGGAACCGTTGCTGCCCTTGCCCACGTAGTTCTGGAGAATGCCCTCGTCGACGAACTTGGTCGGATTCGGCCGGTTCACGTAATTTCGGTGCGTGGGTGGCGACGGGAAGACGTAATACTTATGTCCCTTGATTGTCTTGACTGTCGCCTTGTCGAGTGGAAGCTCGTGCATCGGCTGGCCTCGCTCCGGTCATGCGGTCAGATGGGCCTGGGTGGAATTGCTCGCCTGCAATCGTCGTCCCGACCCCGAGTGCAAGCGCGGGTGGCCGGGTCAACGTGTTGAGTCCAGTGTACCGCCCACATTCCTGCGAAAATATACTGTAAGGGTTTCTGGGCGGTTTTGCTTGCACTGAAGGTCGAATTCTCGGATTTGAGGCTCAGAAAACGGGTACCGCCTATCGGTTTCGGTCCCCGAAACGTCCGGACTTGGCAAAGGGCAAAGGTGACACTGAGGGGGCAAAGGTGACACTGTATATTAAGCTCGTGTTCCGAATACCTTACGACGAAATGCCAGCCTCCTGCCCCCCGGACTTGGGTGGCCGACCACGCCGCCGTTGCACGGCTCTACCCTGATGACCCTGCAGCCGCTTCTGAAACGACTCATCACCCACCACCCAGTCCGCACGCCGGATCGACTGCTCCTTTGGATCCTCGTGCGTGAGGAACTCACGCCAACGCTGTTGGCGGCTGCCGTCGTCTCCGCCCCATTCCAGGTAGAACGACTTTTCCGCCAGTAACGGGTCGGCGGCCCCGGCGGCGTACGCTGCTGAACGGTCAGGGGCATGCCAGAGGTACCAATCGCCCCCCCAGCCACGGCAGGGCGCCTGTCGGCTTTGTCACCCAGCCTCTTTCAACAGGGGTTGTGGGCGCGTTTGCTTAGGGTTTTGGGTTCCTGACCTCTGACCTTGGCGTCGGAAAGAGTCAGGATCTGGGTTGTTGACCGTTTCTGACCTTGGCTTGATCAGGTGCCAGAATCGGCTTGCCGATGGCCACAAGTCTTTCATACCAGAGCGATTAGGTTGCGTCCCATGACCTTGTTCAATCCCCGTTCTTAATTGGGTGACGCCTAAAGTCATAAAACGATGAAAAACGCAGGCTGATGAGGGACTGACTACAGCCGACGAAGCTGGCTATGTCTTTCTGCGTCAGCGACAAGATCAAACACCGGCCGCCGTCTTCAGGTATTCCGCGATTGGCCCAGAGCGAGAACCGGGAGAAAGGAGAGAGCACCGATGAGCAAGACCGTCCCCAACACCAGGATTCCAAAAGTGACGGTATCGCTGGGCAGCGTGCCGATGGTTTCCGCTTTGCGGCCCTGGCGGGCGAAACGGCCTGCTAGTTCCAGCGCCAGGGCGGCGAGCACGAATCGCCCAGCCATCATGGCCAGGATAGTCGTGATGTTGTAGAAGGCGCTGTTGGCGTTCAGCCCCGCCATGTTCTGGCCGTTGTTGGCCATGCACGAGGCGTACGCGAAGACGATCTCCGTGAATCCTCGGACGCCGTCGTTGGTGACCAGGCCCGCGCGGCCCTCGGTCGATGCGACGGCCCATCCCGCCAGCGGCAGGACGACAAGCGGAGTGATCAGGGCGTAGAAGGCGACCAGCTTCGCCTCGCTAGGCCCCATGGTCTTACCCACGTATTCGGGCGACCGGCCAACCATCAGACCTCCCAGGAACACGGCCACCAGGGCAATCATCAACAGGCTGTACAGACCGGTTCCCAGCCCGCCGAAGACGAGCTCGCCGAGCAACATGTTGACGAGCAGCACAAGCACGCCGATCGGGTGATACGAACCGTGCATCGAGTTGTACGACCCCGTCGCGCCGTTGGACGTCACCACGCCGGCCAGCACCGAACCGCCGATGCCGAATCGTGTCTCTTTTCCCTCCATGTTGCCGCCAACGACGGCAAGGTCGGCCAGCCGCCGTGGCTCGGCACTCTCGGCACGGTCGCAAATGACCAGCCCGGCAACAAAGAGGACCACCATGAGCGCCAGCAAGAGCCAGCCGGCGCGAGGCCGGCCGACCATCCTGCCGAACAAGACCGGAAACGCGGCGGGAATCACCGCGATGGCCAGCATCTCGACGAAATTGGTAAGCGGCGTCGGGTTCTCGTACGGGTGCGCGCCGTTGGCGTTATAGAAGCCGCCGCCGTTGGTGCCCAGGTTCTTGATCAGCTCCAGGACAGCCACGGGACCTTGCGCGATCGTCTGCACCGAGCCTTCCCGCGTGTGCGCCTGGATGTAGGCGCTGAGGTTCAGTGGCACTCCCTGCCAGACCAGGAACAGCCCGCCGACCCACGACAGCGGGATCAACACCCATAGCAGCGAACGCACCAGGTCAACCCAGAAGTTGCCAAGAGTCGCAGAGCCTTCGCGGGCGAACCCACGAATGAAGGCCAGGCCAATCGCCAGACCGGCCGCTCCGGCGAGGAAGTTCTGCACCGCCAGGCCGAAAACCTGGGTGAAATACTTCAAGGTCGATTCGCCCGCGTAAGCCTGCCACGTGGTGGTCGTCG
>JBAUOX010000326.1:0-3167 GCA_049579985.1 Isosphaeraceae bacterium
GGGAGCTTGGCGGAAGGTGCGTGGGCCTGGTCGGCGTAAAGTTCGGGTGTCCAGGGACGATAGGCTTTGGCACCAGGCGTGTTCATGACCGGTCCCGGGTGTGGATGGAGCAAGATCAGTCGAGTTCGAGCCCCCTACGATAATCTCGGCCCAGCGGTAAAACCATTACAATCCCCAGAATCGGCAGTCTATATCATGGACAGCCTCCTAAGCCTACGCAATGGGATCGATCGACACAACGACCCGATCAACGCGATCGGCAAAAAAATCCGGTGACTTCGAAACCCATGCCCGATCCAGATCCCACCGGCCACGGCCAACCCTGGTCCAGTCGAAGAACTGGGTCATTCCCTCGCGGCCGCTGCTTGTGGTACGGTCACAGGCGTTCCGTCGAATGCCGGAAGCATGAACCGGCGGCCTACCAGCCTGAGAGAGCGTGCCGAAACATCGCGAGGGAACTGACAAGGAGCCGCACGTTGATGATGAGCGAGACCGAGACCATGATCGACTCCAGGACCGCCGCGACGCGCTGGCGTCTCGTTGCCGCTCTGGCGATGATTGCCTTGGTGGCGGCAACCGGGGGCCGCGCCGACGATCCTGGCCAAACCGAGAAGGAAAAGAAGATGACCAAGACCGAGAGCGGTCTGCAATACCGCGACATCAAGGAAGGCACCGGCGAGAAGCCCAAGAAAGGGCAGACCTGCGTCATGCACTACACAGGTTGGCTCTGGGAAAACGGAGCCAAGGGCAAGAAGTTCGACAGCTCGGTGGACCGCGGCGAACCGTTCGATTTCCCGATCGGCACCGGTCGGGTGATCAAGGGCTGGGACGAAGGCGTCTTGAGCATGAAGGTTGGCGGCAAGCGCGAGCTCTTGATTCCTCCCAATCTTGGGTACGGCAGCCGCGGCGCGGGTCGCGTCATCCCCCCCAACGCCACCCTCCTGTTCGAGGTCGAACTGCTCAAGATCCAGGACTGAGTCAGCCACTCTCGAGTAGGCAGTGGGCAGCGGCCTCTTGCCTCTGCCCACTGCTCTCGGCCATCGCCCCGAGAAACTTCAGGGAAAAAAATTCAATCCGATACAATTCTCCTCAACAGCCACGAACCCGGGTTGATCGGTCCGGGTGATCGTGCTAGATAGCCCCTACCTTTCAACTGTCGCACATCGAGTCCGCAGATCGCATCAATTTCAAGATCAGATCGTCCCGGTTCCAGCCCCTGGGCTGCCGCTAGCTGGCGTGGGCCGTGGCGGGGGAAATGGAGCCGAGACCGAGCACGGTAGATTTCCAAGGAGGGACGCCGTGATGAGAAAGCTTACCCGTCGTGGCCGGTTCCGCTGCTGGCTGGCGACTTCACTGGCTGTTGGCCTGGGCTTGGGCCTCGCCCCCGCGGCACCCCGGCAATCCCGGGCCTCGCAAATCGCCTCGACGATCAAGCTCGACGCCGAGGACCTGGACCATCCGATCGTGCTCGATCAGAACGGTCAGACGATTCAATTGCCAACCAAGCAGCAATCCGGCCCCGTGGTGCTGACCGATGGTGCCGTACCCAGTTACATCGCTTACCAGGTTGGCGGCGGCGACCCGCTGCCCAAGGGAATTCCCACGGTCGACTCCGAATCGGCGAACTCCAACCAGACCACCACCGGCCCGCTCCATCTCGACGCTCTGGTCAAGGTTCAGCTCGACCAGACGTTGGCAAAGGATGGCCGAGCCGCTGTCTACAATGGGCAGGACACCTACTTGGTCAAGCCAATTCCCCGCTTGTTCGGGACCACTGGATCATCGGCTGGAACCACCCTGGCCTGGCTGGCCAGCCAGCAGTCCACCAGCAGTTCGAGCTCGGGCACGACGCAGGCAAGCGTGCCGATCCCGGCGGCCCCGATCCAGGCCCAGACCCTGATTCCCACCAGCATCACCAACCCGATTACCAACTCCAAGTTCGTGCAAGACCTGGAACATCTCTTCACGCTCAAGTCGGGCAAGCTGGTGAACTGGAATCAGCAATCCCTGAACGCCTTGGAAGGCGATCTGAAGATCGACTCGCCCAAGAATGTAGCACCCAAACATCTACCGAGCACATCGAAGCCAGTGCTCGCGGCCCAGGTTATCGACGGCACCGGCTCTGGGGGAACTCCGCAACCAGCACCGGTCCCCGAGCCCGGCACGCTGGTCGTTTTCGGTTTGGTCGCAGCCGCCTTGGCCGTCCGCCGGAGGCAGGCGGGGCGCAAGTGATGTCGTGACGGCCAGGCTCCACGTTCGGCCAGGTCAGAGACCCGCGCCGAACGTTGTCGGGCCCTGCGGCCCTGGATCTCCCGCAGCCCTTGAACTCGCCAAAGACAAGTCCTCTCAGCCCTCAGTGCCCCCGCGATCGGTCCCACCTCTTTCACCCGCAAAGGTCACTCACGCGGGACGTCGGCTCGTCAAGCCCATCCCGCCTCAACACGGTCGGCAATGCCCCCACGCAGAGGCCCTTGGGAATCGCTCAAGAACGGGCCCTGGACCGGTCGAAAGTCCTCCGATGAGTCACATCCAGTTTGCGCAGCAACGCAGTAGGAGAACCTGCCTCAAGTCCGTCCTCACGTCTCGACAGCCCGGGGCGGAAAGAACACTCAGGTTGCGAACCACGGGGCCGCCATGATGCTGCTTGACCTTCGGGAGCCGATCAATGCCCTGAGTCACGGCGCCGGAATGATGCTGGCGCTGCCCCTGACCTGGGTCTTCTGGCAGCGCTGCGTCGAGCAAGTCAGCACCGCCGCCAGCCGCGACGGGCATGACGGCGGGCGGGCCACTGCGTACCAGCGGGGCAAGATCACCGCGCTCTTGATTTACGGGCTCAGCCTGGTGATCTGCTTCGGCAACAGCGCCTTCTATCACGCTGTCTGGCTCAGCGGCGAGCCTCTCAGCCGGTTCCGCAGGCTTGACCACGTGGGGATTTACCTGCTGATCGCCGGCACCTACACGCCGGCGTCCTGATTGCTTTTTCGACGCTCCTGGCGGCGGGGCACCCTGGCCACGGTCTGGAGCGTGGCCGGCTTCTGCTCGGCACGGATCTGGTTTGGTGGCGTCCTGCCCACCTGGATGTCCACCTCCATCTACCTGGCCATGGGATGGGGCGTCTTGTTCTGCTATCGCGAGCTGGCGCGAAGCCTGAGCCATCGCACCTTGTT
>JBAUOX010000327.1:0-20037 GCA_049579985.1 Isosphaeraceae bacterium
CGCGGTCAAACCCCAGGCCATGATGGAATCGAACGAGGTTGTGCTCCGTCCCGAAAACCCCGCGGTCGAGATGAACCTGAACCTCGAGGCCCCGGACCGCTCGGCCGTGAAGCTGTCGAGCTTTCGCATCAAGGCCGATGTCACGCTTCCGGCCGGCATCAAGACCTTCCGCTTTCTCAGCCTGGCGCAAGAGAACGTGACGCAGAAGCAAGGCGATGTGAGTGCGACGCTGCAGAACGTCGAGATCGACGAGCAGGTCTGGAAGGTCAATGTTGAGCTCGTCTATCCCGGCAACGGGCCCGCATTCGAGAGCTATCGGCAGGGGCTGTTCAACAACCGGATCTGGCTTCAGAAAGCCGACGGCTCACGGTTCGAGCACAATGGCGGCTTCTCCAACACCAGCTCCGACGGCGGCAAGCTTGGCTTCGAGTACCTCTTCGTCGATGCCCCCGGCAAGCTGGCCGACTATCAGCTCGTCTACGAAACACCGAGCAAGGTGGTGACAATCCCGCTCGAGTTCGAGTTCAAGAACGTGCCGCTGCCGTGAGCAGAAAAAAACGACCAATCCGCACTGCCGGGGAAGTTACCCTGCTCGCGCTGGCCCTGGTTCCCGATCTCGATCCTCCCCGAGGAGATTCCTCCAGTGCGGACCATCCTCACACGGTGGTGACAACCGTTCGCCGATATGTTGACGACCCTGAGACGGGTCAGTTACGAGGAAAAATCCCCACAACCTCTTCCAATAACAGTCTGGCCTGAAAACCTTGATCGCCCAGCTCACCGAGCTTCTCAGCCGAACAGGGTAAGTGACACCTCGGCCGAAGATCCGGCGCCTCCAGCACCTCTTCACGATCGATTCGCCGGGGGGAATTTCACTCGCCGGGCCGCTCGCGATCCACCTCCAAATCTACGAAACGAGAACTAAGAGGTGACGGCGAAGTCGGAAGTGATTGTGGGTCCGGCAGTCGGTGGACAGGAACCGCTGCGCATGACGAGCAGACTTGAAGCGCTTCATGTGCCGTTCTCGTCGTCGCGTCGGCTGGTGTGATGCTTCGGCACGATTATCGAGGTAGCGGCGTCGCCGGTGCTCAACACTAGGCAGAATGTTGCGCTTTGCGGCTGCATGGCTCCGGCCAGACGCTGGCAGGGCGCCTGGCGAGCTTCAGCCCAATGGGTGCCCAGCCCGGCGATCGGGATCCCGATGGGAACCCGACCGTGGCGCTGGTGCATCATGTTTCCGATCTTTCAGATCTCATTTGCCGGAGCGGGCACCGCGGCAGCGTAATGTTTGGCGATGTCGCCCGACTTGGTGAACCAGACGTCGTCGCGAAACCGGGTCATGTGCTCGAGTACGCGGCGGAACTGCTTGATGCGGAATGGCTGGCCGGCGATGAACGTATGGATGGTAATGCCGTAGGCGAGCGGCTGTTTCGACGATTGCAGTAGAATCTCATCGAAGTTGTCAATCATCATGTCCGCGAAAGCAGTCGCCGTGCCGTTGTGCATAAGCACCATTGGTACATCATTGACCTCATGAGGGTAAGGTACGCTCAGCAACGGCCCCTCTTTCGTCCGCATCCAAACGGGTTGATCGTCAATCGGCCAATCGAGGGTGTAGCGATAGCCAGCCTTCGCCAACAGAGCCTCGGTGTTGAAGCTCGGATCGGCGCCGGGGCTCATCCAACCGGCGGGCGCCGCGCCTTCATGCAGGCGAATGGCCTCTGTAGCCTCCTGAATCCACGCGCGCTCTTGCTCCAGGTCCATACCGTTCGGGTGCGCGGAATTGGTAGGACCATGCGCGACGATCTCCGCACCGAGCGCCCGGAATGCCGCGACGAGTGCCGGGCAATGATCGTAGCAAGCCGTGTTGAGCAGGACCGTGAGTGGCAGGCGGTGCTCGTCGAATAGATCGATGAGGTGCCAGCCGCCGACACGATTGCCGTATTCGCGCCAACCCCAATTGTAGGTGTTCGGGTGGTTCAGTCCCGGCGAATAGCACTGCGCGAGACCACCGGAACCGTAGGAAGTGTACTCGACGTTAAGCGCAAAGTAGACAGCTAGCCGTTTTCCTTCCGGCCACGCGAATTCTGGACGATCGTGGATCCCCGCGTAGGGGAAAAAGCTTTGTGATGGTAACATTGCTATGCCTCGTAGGGGAAAAGACCTGGTGATGGTAACATTACATAAATAGTACGGCCTTGTCCTGCTGGGAAGCCTCACATTCGTTGATCGGGGGCGATCACCTGCAGTTTTCCGCTGACCACCTGATTCTGAACAAAGCCCAAACCCGCCTGATTTGCGCCAAGAAATCGCTAAACTCAGCTTGTACCTTGCCGTCAGAAAAGCGGTGGGACCACCGGGGAAATCGGAATCTCCAGCACGGTGGGCTTCGATTTGGTCCAGGCCTCCGCTATGGCGCTCCTAATGGCGTCAAGATCGTCGAGGAGTGCCGCATCGCAGCCGTAACCCTTCGCCAGAGAGATGATGTCAATACCGGGGAGATCGAGGGCGGGAACGCCGGGAGAGTCTTCATGCGCCGCGAACGACTTGAGAACGGCGTATTCCCCGTTGCGCAGAACAACGAACAGAATAGGCAAATGGTGTTGCACCGCGGTCCAGATCGACTGGATCGAATATTGCAACGATCCGTCGCCGATGATCATGATCACGGGACGGTTGCGACCGGTCTCGCGCTCACCGAGTGCGATGCCCACGGACGCCGGGAGGCCCCAACCAAGCACTCCGCTGGCGAAGGCGAAGAAGGAGGCGGGTTCGGTGATCGGCCACACCGCATGAAGATCAGGGAGACTCGAGGGGGTCTCCGCCACCAGGATGGCGTTCGCCGGCCGGATTTTGCTGATCGTCTCGAAAACCTGCGCGGCGGTCAGAAGGCCATCGTCCGACACCTTTGCCGGGTTCGGCGGGTGAGGTGCCATGCGATGCGCCAGCCCTTCCAGCGCCTTGCCGCCCGCGGGCCTGAGCTCGCCGAGCAACTCGGTGAGAGCGGCGAGAGACAAAACCGCATCCCCCAGCAGACTGTCGCCCACCGGCGCGCGCGCGGTCTCCGATGGATCGTCAGAGATGTGCAGGAGCCGCATCCCATCCGGCAAGTACGGACCGGGCGTGGAAGGGTAGTAGCGGAAAACCGAAGCGCCGACCACGAGCGCCACGTCGTGGGCTTCGAGTTTTTGGCAGAGGGGGCCGATGGCGGGCGGCAAATTGCCGGCATAGAGGGGATGGTTTTCCGGAAACGGCGCACGCTCCGGAAGGGGCGCTGACCATACCGGCGCGCCGAGCGCCTCGGCAAAAGCAACCGCCTCGCTCCAGCCGTTCCCCCGGTCGATGGCGGCGCCATAAATCAGTACGGGCGAAGACGCCTCCGACAAGGCTTTGGCGAATTCCGCCAAGCGTGCACGCTCGGGCGCAACACGACGGCTCACCGTCCGCACCACCGCCGGCCCGGCGCAGGGCTTCGCCCAATCGTCGAGCGGAAGGGAGAGAAAGACGGGACCCGCGGGCGGTTGAACGGCCGTGGCGAACGCACGCATGAAAGCGCCGGGAACATCCTCGGCACGCACGGGCTCGTACGCCCATTTGGCCCAGGGGCGAGCGAGCATCGTGGCTTCGACATTCGTCAGGAAAGGTTCCATCAGCAGCATTTCGCGCGTTTGCTGGCCGGCGGTCACAATGAGCGGGGTCTTGTTCAGTGACGCCCCCATCAGGTTGCCCATGACATTGGCCGTTCCGGCCGCGGTGTGGACGCTCACCAAGGCTGGGCGGCCCGTGGCCTGGGCAAAGCCATCCGCGATCGCAATCGCCGACGCCTCGTGAAGAGCGAGCACATACCGGAAGTCCGCCGGGAAATTCTTGAGGAAGGTCACCTCGGTCGAGCCGGGATTGCCGAAGAACGTCGTCAGGCCCAACTCGCGCAGCAACTGAAAGGTGACATCTCGCACGTTCTGCATGTTTGCGATCCTTTTACATAAGTCGCCACAGCACGATGACCTCCAGCAAATAAAGAGCGGCAATCGAGCCGAGCCCCGCCGCCATCCTCCAGGCCGGCGCGTCCCGCTTCGGCGAGAGCCACCACCCGAGTCCCCGAATCGCGATCGGCATCAACGGCCAGGAAAGCAGCGACACGGTGAGCGCATTGCCAATGAAGGTGGCGAGCGCCGGATTCCAGCCGATGAACAGCGGGTTGAGCCAGCGCATTTCGAGCATGACGAGCGGGAAGAGGACGAGCAGGACGAGCAGGGTTTGCTTCCAGGCCGCCGGGATCGTGACCCCTTCCAGACCGCCCGGAAACCAGCCAGCGAATGACGACATCAATTGATGGCTCTCCTCGCGATCGATGAGAGCCTCGGCCCTTTGCAGCAACTGCAACCTTTCGCTCGAAGCGAGCCAGTCTTGCAGGTGGCCAAGGGTATCGAAACGGAGCAGGGTGGTCCAGAAATCCTGTTGAATGTCACTGGGTGGCTGAATGTAGATGCCCTGATAGCCCGGGAAACGCGCCTGGGCTTGCTGGATCTCTTGCGCCCACTTCAAGTACTCATCGTCCTTGCCGGCCTTCAGGTGGGTCGTGATGACGTCGGTCACGCGGCAAGGAAGTTGCGGAGTCCCCACGTCCTCATCGCGAGGACCGGCCGATTCCTCCGGATCGATCAAGTCCTTGGCCTCGTCCCAGAGCAATCGTCGCTCGGCCGATTCGCGCCACGCACGCAGGAACTCGGGCGAGCGAAACCGCTGGACGATGACCCAGTCCCGCTGGAGCGGCGGAGTCGGCGGAATCACTTCGGCATTCAGAAATCCGGGAAAGCTGGCAACGGTTGTGCTCAATCGGGCCTGCCACGAGCCAAATGGCTCGTTCGCTCCGGAGCGCACTTGCACTTTCGTGACGACACCTGCGATCTCGGATCTGTTAGAAGAGGCGTTCATGATCGGCTCGCCGATCTCTACGAACTGCGTGAAGACCTCGCATTCATCCTGACGCGCACCCTCATCACACAACCTATGACGCCGAGAGTTGGAATGAGAACTGAGCCTTTGACCGCAGACTGTCAATTGACGCGACCGCCAAGTTAAAGACGCGACCGCCAAGTTAAATTGGAGTGGCCTTAGTGATGAATCCGATAAAGCGGACAATATCCCAGTATCGAAGCCGGTTTGATGATCGAGGCCACCCATAATGCCTCCTCGCATGAAGTTGGTCTCTTGTGGTCTTCTTCTGATCTTCGGGACGGGCTGCGTGACGGATCGCTATGCCACTCTGGTCGATCGGCCGGCGAATCTCGGCGTCAGTCGCGAGAACCCGGCACCGACGCCGGACTCGAGAACCTCGGTCGGGGACGACCGAACGACGAGCGTCCCAGCGCCGGTTCGTCGCAGTCCCGCGATCGACCTGTCCACGTTGGCAGGCGATCAGGGCGAGGTGGCCTGGGTCGACCGATGGCTTCAACGCGCGCGCTGGGAAGAGCGAAGTCCAGCGATTCCGGATGCCAGCGAGGTTGGGGGAGCCGCCGCCTTATCCTTGCCTTCGGGGGGCGTGGGCAGTGGATCGACGTCCGGGACGGCCGCGGCATCGGATCCGGGAGGTGGCTCGGTAACGGGTTCCGGAGGGGCCACCCCGGACGGCGGCGGGGGAGAATCCGGGACAACGAGTCGGGCGTCCGATTCCGGGGCGGTCAACGCGGTCAGCGGCAACCCGGCGGCCGTCAACATCCTCGTCGGCACGGGTCGCCTGGGTGATTTCCTGGGTGTTAACCATGATGGCATCCGTTTCGGAGGTCTCAACATCACGGATGCCAACGGGAACCTCGCCGGCGGCCTTGGCCCCGGCAAATGGGTCGGGGATACCTTGACCATCGCGGATTTATCGATCGACCTCGAGAAGATGGTGGATTGGAAGGGAGGGCTGTTCGGGACCCAGTTCCTGTACTACAACGGCTTCGGAGGGGGATATACCATCAACGGCGTCGAACAGGGTAAGAACTCGCCCAACGCACTGGCCGGTAGCGTGATGGGCTTCAATGCGCTCGACGCCGGAGCGCCGTATAGCCGCGCGGAGCTCTATCAACTCTGGTTTCGCCAGGAATTCTTCGACGACAAGCTCATCGTTCGCATCGGCAAATCGGTGCCGACTTATGATTTCGACAATGTCCTCCGCGACTGGCCGATCGAGGATCCCCAGGCGGCCGTCCCCGCGATTTCCGGCGCGCTGTTCAAACCGATTTATATCAACCCGACGATGCTCAGCGTGTTGCCCGGCTATTACAATTCCGCCACCGGCCTGGTCGTTTCCGCGATTCCCACCAAGTATACCTACCTCCAGTATGGTTTTTTCGACGGGAATCTGGCCCGCGGCGAGCAGACCGGTTTCGACGGACCGCGCTTCAACGGCTACTACTTGCACTTGCTCGAGGCCGGATTGAACTGGACACTGGCAAAGGACGATAAACCGGGCAAATTCGGTGCGGGAGTCTGGTTCCAGACCGGCAAGCTGATGGGACTCAATGGTCGGCCCGAAGAGGGAGCCACCGGCATGTACTTGTTCGGCTCGCAACGGCTCTACTTCGAGAAGCCCAAGTCCAAAGGCCAGGGCTTGGTCTCCTGGATGCAGTTCGGGGCGACCAACGCGGATATCTCCCAAACCCAGCGCTACTTCGGATTCGGCTTGAGCTACTTCGGTCCCATTCCCAATCGCGACGAGGATTCCTGCGGTTTCGGTTTGGCCTATGGAACCATGAACCCGGACCCCCAGGCCGGTTCCAGCTACTTCCCGAACGACAACCTCCGGACGACCCAGCTCGGTAGCAGCGAGACGATCCTCACCTGGTACTACCAGATGAAGCTCCGTGATGGGCTCTACATCCAGCCGAACCTGAGTTACATCCCCGCCCCTGCCGAACATCCCGGCATCCCGGCGGCTTTCGATTTTACCCTGCGCGGGATCGTCTTGTTCTGATCCATGCCAGGATGATATCCTCACGGAAATAGGTTTCTTGCAGCATCCGTGCGGCCGAGTGCTCGAAGAGACGGTCAAGCACCAGGCTGTCCATCTTCTGCTGGTTGATCAGCATCCGACGCAAAGCGGTACCGAGTGCCGGACGGTAGACACCCTCGGATAACCCCAGCTTCTCCCGCAGGTGGAGTGATGGGCGGATCTGGTGGTAAGCAGGCGGTCGGACGAATTTCTTCGGATCCCATCCTTGACGCCCTTCAGCCTTCAGTTTTCCCTTCAGTAATCCCTTGCGGAATGGACGATTTCTTGCGATCCTTAAGGCGCGCGAAGGCACGCTCACCTCCGATGAGCAGGCCGAGATCGAGGCGTACAGCCGCATCGGCAGCCTGCTTGGCATCCTCAAGTCCAAGGCCCGTCGCGCCCTCATATGACGGTCCAGATTGCATCCCCTACGCTCCGGCGGCGACGGTGTCAGGCTGCGGAGCATTGGCCATGAGGGCAGTGCGGATGCGGTTCTCGAAACTCGTATCGGCTGCCAGCGCCTTGAGGAAATCGTCCTTGCTCAGCACGTACAGCTCCATCGAGGTTCGCGCTATGACGGTCCGGCGATTCGGCCTCTTGAAGTAAGCGGAGATCATACCGAAGCCTTCACCGAAACAGAGTTCCTCGTCGAATTCACCGCCCTCGAAGGCATCGGCGATGCCCGAGCCGACGACATAGACGCGATCGCCTTCCTCTCCCTCGCGAACGATGGTCTCGCCCGGCTGGCGGGTTTCGACGGTCATGTAACTGGCGATTCGCGAGAGGGTCGACTCGCTCAGTCCCTTCAGAGTCTCGATCTGCGCCAGGGCCCGGCAGATCCGCACGGCAATCCGGGTCAGCGAGTTGGTGACGATCCTGCCGCCGACCATGTTGACGATCCGGTCGGCGTGGTCGATCACGCGCTGATCGTGCGTGACCAGCAGCACTGTTGTCCGCGCCGGGCCGTCGGCCATGTTGCGCAAGACCTCCAGAACCGTCTGGCTCGACTCGGCGTCGAGCGAGGCCGTCGGTTCGTCGGCAAGCACGAGGGCCGGATGATTGACCAGTGCCCGCGCGATGGCGACGCGTTGTTTCTGGCCGCCGGAGAGCTCCGCCGGAAGATGGTTCATCCGTTCCCCAAGACCGAGCTTGCCCAGGATCTCGACGCACCGGTTGTTCATCTCCTGAACGCTGTCGCGCCGGAGTGCGGTGGCCATTCGCACGTTCTCGATCGCGGTGAGCGAGCTGAACAGGTTGTGCTGCTGGAAGATGAAGCCGATGTTCTTGCGGAGCTCGACCTGGTCCCTCTCGTTGGCGCGCGCGAGGACCTGGCCGAGGACCTCGAGGCTGCCCTCCTGCATCCGGCGCAGGGCGCCGATCAGGGTCAGCAAGGTCGATTTACCTGAACCCGAGGGTCCCGTCATGATCACGACCTCGCCCCGGCTGATCTCCAGGTCGTTGTCGAAGAGGACCTGGGTCTTCGTCTCGCCGCTCCCGTACGCATAGTTCACGTCTGCCGCGCGGATCACCACATCCGCGCGGGCCGGCTGCATCACCGCGACGGAAGTCAAGGTGGAGAAGGTTCCGGTGTCGCTCATGGCGGTGTTCAGGGAGCACCCCTCTCAGGCGAAAAGCTGGGCAGGATCAACCGACAGGAGCTTGCGCGCCGCGTAAGCCCCGGACAGGACGCACATGATGAGCGAGAGCCCCAGGATGGCGAGAGGATCGTTCCGCGACAGGTCCAGCGGCAGACCGGTCGCCTCGTGCACCCAGCCGAAGAGGAGCAAGCTCACGGCCAGTCCCGCCAGGTAGCCCAAGAGCGCAAGGTAAACGCCCTGCATCACGACCACCCGGAACAACCTGATGTTCGAGTAGCCCATGGCCTTGAGCGTGGCAAACTCGCCGATCCGATCGCTGATGTCCGAGAATAACACCTGGTAACAGATCACGCAGCCGACGATGAACCCCATGACCACGCCGATGTGGAAGACAGTGCCGATCGGGGCCACCTTGTCCCAGAAATCTCGCTCCTTGGCGATGAACTCCTCGAGCGTGAGCACCCGCACATCCGCCGGCATCGCGGCCTGAAGGTCCGAGCGCAGCCGGATCAGGTCGGTTCCGGGGCGGACGCGCAGCAGGCCCACCGTCACCGCGCTATCACCCTCGGTCTTGCCGGCAAGCTCGGGAAAGACGCGGAACAAGTTCCGATCACTCATGACCAGGTTGCCGTTGGACTGTGAGTTAATTCCCAGCTTGAAGGTGCCGACGATCGTGATCCTGTGGCCGGACAGCTCGGAGACCTGCCCGGCGGCGAACTCGCCGAAGCTCGCCGATCGCGATAACGCATCGGCCATGGCCGTATCCGGGCGGTCGAGCGCCTCACGCTGTTCCTTCACCTCGTCGATATTCAGGACGTCGTCCTCGAGAGGGACGCCGACGACGCAGATCCGGTTCAGCGATCCGTCCCTGACGTCCCGCCAGTAGCCCGAACGGGCCACCACGTAGACCGGGCTGGTGCCGATGACCGCCGGGAAATCTCTGGCCTGGACGATCCGGCGATAGGGAAAACCGTAGGGGACGGCCAGCGTGTAGAGCGTCCGGCTGATGATCACGATCTGGCCATCCAGCCGCTCGATCACGTTGACCATGCTGTCGAGCAGGGCATGACGAAATCCGTTTTCCATGAACATCAAGGTGACGGCAAATGCCGTTCCGGCCACCGAGGCCAGCAGCCGGCGCTTGTTCTCGGTCAGGTTTCGCCAGGCCAGCGGGATGATCGATCGAGGAAGCATCAGGGTTGCGGTTCTCGCGCGACTGGTCGCTCTCTTGGCTGGCTTGGTTCAGAAGAGCTCCGCGGGCTGGGCGCCCCGCAGCTTCGAGAGCGACAGAAATCCCGACAGGAAGCCCACGACAATCGCCAGGAAGAGCGTGATCAGCAGGTTCTGGGCCGTCAGCCGCATGGGTATTCCGGCCAGCTCTTCGGTCGCCCGGTAGACCACGATCGCCAGGATCACGGCAAAGACGTAGGAAATTACCATGTAAATCAGCGACTGTTCAACGACCACCCGCCCCAGCCGCGACGGCGAGTAGCCCATGGCCTTGAGCGTCGCATATTCGGGCAGGTGCTCGCGCACGTCGTTTGAGAGCACCTGGTAGACGACCACTGTGGCCACGGCCATTGCTATCAGCACGCCGAACGCGAAGAGCTGGCCGGTCGACGTCTGGTTCACCCAATGATCGGTCTCGCGTGCCAGGATTTCGGCCCGGGTGAGCGGCTCGACGTCGGTGGGAAGACGGGCCTTCAGCCCGTCTCGCGCTGCCGCGACCAGGCCGTCTCGGACCTTGAGGAATCCGAAGCTTACCTGGCCGGGCGGGAACCTGCAAAGCGACAGGAAGTTCAGGTCGCCGCAGATCAGCGTGGAATCCGCGGCGAAACCGCGCAGCATGGGGAAGCCGCCGACCAGCGTGACGGCCTGATTGCCCAGCTCCCAGTCCCGGACCTGGTCGCGGATCTGCCAGCCGAAATCGGGGTGGGACTGCTCGTTGAGCAAGACCCGGTGCTCGAGGCGAAGCCGATCCTTGGCCGCCTCGATCCGGCCGCGGATTGGCTCGTGAAACAGGTTCTTGTCGAGGTCGATCCCCATGACGAACAGCTCCCGGCGCTGGAGCGGACGGGGCAGCCTGGCACCCCACAACCAGCGCTCGATCGGGCCGGGTGACGGCTCGACATCGCGATTCGACTCGCTCTGGCCGACCGGGTATGCGGGGCACCGCCAGAGGTTGAATGTCGCGTACATGGGAGCAGCCCGGATCACGGCCGCGACGTCCCGTGCCTGGGTCAACCGATCCAGGGGAAAGAATCCCGCGGCGTAAAACTGCTCGTACCGGGGCGAGACCAGCACGATGTCGAAGTCGACTTGCTCGAAGTTATTGGCTGCCGTGATCTTGACTGCCTCGAGAAAGCCGAGCTGAAGCAGGACCATGGTCAGAGAAAACGCGACTCCTGAAATCGCCGCCAGCGACCGCTTGCCGCCGTGGGCCACGTTGCGGAGGGCCAGTGGTGGGGTTCGAAGCCGGGATGAGAGCGGCACCACGATTTCGTCGATCTCCCGTGCGGTTGCTTACCCGGTGCGGGTCAAAGGCCGGCGGTTCCGGCTGCCGACTTCGCGACGGTCCCTGCGCCGGGCCTGATCGCCGCTTCCACCTGCATGTTGACGAATCCTGCGGCCAGGGCCGGATTATCCAGGCCGATGGTCACCTTGACCACTCGCCGGTCCTGAAGGGCCCGGGGGTCCAGGTTGGTCAACTGGTTCTTGCCCACGATCGAGCCGATCAAGGTCACCTTGCCGGTGACTGCCTGATCGACGAGTACCTGAACCGTGGCGGGATCGCCGGTTCGAAGCCGAGGGATGTCGGTCTGAAAGACCTCGGCGGTCGCGACCATCGCCGACAGGTCGCCCATGGCAAGCAACGGGCCGCTGCTGACCTCACCGGCGTGGGCCATCAGCTCGAGGACCCGCCCGCCCGAGGGCGCCCGCACCTCGGTCTGGGCCAACCCGGCGCGGGCCAGATCCGTCTGCCGGTCGAGCAGGTCGAGGTCGGGACCCTTTTCGCCCAGCTCCTCGTCCTCCAGCTTGCGCTGGCGGGGAGCTAGCTCCTGGGCGATCTGGTACGACTTGATCTCCAGCTCACCCCTCAGGCCTTGCGTCTCGACCTCGAAATAGCGCAGCTCGAGATCGAAGCGGTCCTTACTTTGTAGGATCGGCTGGAGTTCTTTATACAGCTTGGTGATCTCATCAAACCGCTGCTTGGACGAGAAAACGCGCATGGCCGATTCAAGCTTGGACTTCTGAAGCTTGTCGAACTGCTCCCGCTCCAGAGCCAGCTTCTGTTTCTGCACCGATCGCTGGTGCATTGCCCGGGTCTTCTGCGCCTCGGCCAGCGCGAGCTGGGCCCAGGCCTGGTCATGCCCCTCGAGGATCGCCAGCACCTGGCCGGGCGTGACGCTGTCTGCCGGGCCGACTTCGATCCGCTCGATCCGGGCGCCCGGCCGCGCACCCACGATGATCAATCCCGAGGCCGGCTCGAGACGGGCCAAAGCGTGCACGTCGCCCGGCTCGACGGCTGCTCTCGAGAGTTGGCCTCCACTGCCGGTAGTCTCCGACTGGCGCGCGGAGACGTGGTCGTTCAACCAGGCACAGAAGATCAGCGCAATCGACAGCCAGAACCACGCGCTGCTATTGATAATGGCGCTAGCGACGCTGGTGGACCTGCTGGTTGCACGTTCTTCCATCACACGAGCTCCGAACACGACCAAGAAGCCTGACGCAGACGCTGAGCAGGCTCGATCATAGTCCAAGCCGGAGTCGTGATCCAAGATGATCTTGGGGAAGAATCTCTACACCGGTAGTCGGGGACGCTGAATACCGCGATTCGCACGACTCGGCAGAAAGCGCCGACCGATGCGAAGATCGATTCCAGATTCGAAGCATTCCAGGTTCCAGAAACGCCACGGTCCCGTGACGCTTCTAGAATCTGGAAACGAGGATTTGTAGGCTCTTCCGTTTTTTGGTGCGAGCATCCCGGGATTTGTGGGCCTTCTTACTGGGCGAGGGCCGTTTTCCCCGGCATTCGCACTTATCCCCGGAAGATCCGATTTGTATTGAGCCTGATGGGAAACGCCGCGGCCAGGACAGCGTGCCCGGCTCAGCCCACCCTGGCGAGCGCCGGGGTGCATTTGCCCGAGGCGGCGGCCTGGACAAACGATTCAATTAGCTGCATATCCAGCGAGATGTGTCCTTCGTTCTCCGGGTGCCACTGCACGCCGACGACCCACCAGCCCGGGTCCTTGCCCTCAAAAGCTTCGATGAGGCCGTCGGGTGCCAGCGCGGCCACCCGGAAGTTCGGGGCAAGCTTGCGGACGCCCTGGTGGTGGTAGCTGTTCACCCGGATCTCGCCCAGTCCGTAGATCTCCTCGAGCCGGGTCTTGGGCTGCATGACCACGGTGTGGCGATGGGCACCGCCGTGGGGATCGTAATGAGGAATGCTCCTGGGCATGTCCTCGGGGAGGTGGACGAACAGGCCGCCACCGGAAACGACGTTCAACTCTTGCATTCCCAGGCCGACGCCGAGGGTCGGGATCCGGGCCTGCTGGACGAGTTTGCAGAGCAGGCGGTCGGCGATCTCCCGGCGCTCGGAGATCAACGTCACCGAAGGGTGATGTGACATCCCCAGCTTGCGCGGGTCGAGATCGTCGCCTCCGGTCAACACCACGCCGTCGAGCTGCTCGAGGATCGGCATGAGCTCGCTCTCCCGGATCAGGGGAGGAATCATAACCGGCAGGGCATTGGCCGTCAGCAGGCAATCGTAATAGCCGCTGGGAGTGAGGCTGCAAGTAACCTTGGTCTTGGGAGAGACCCGGAAGTCTGTGTTGATACCGATGAGCGGACGGTGATTCATGGTCGGCGTCCTTTCCGTGAATAGGGCACAGCGAAATCCATTCGTTGACCGTCTCGAACCGTACCGCAATGGCCATCGCGGTCGGTCACTCAAGGCGCGGCAAGTCTAACCACGGCCAATCGCCAACTTCAAGAAAAATCCCCAAGAAACTGGCGGGTTTTTCGAGTTTTTTCGAAGCGGCGTCCGCTTGGGAAGCCGAGTTTTCGGAACCGAACCGGACTCCGGGCCGGGCATGATGGTCACATGAGCAGCGATGGCGTAAACTGACCCTTCGCGAGCTCGGTTTGGGAACCGCGGTGAGCACTCATCATGGCCGTGCCGTAGCAATCGGACAAAATGTCAAAAAACCGACGACTGCCGAGAAGAATCTTGGTTCATCGACCGGCGAACGTCGTCTTCTCTGGAAGAGGAAGAATGACGATCGCCTATGACTCGAGACGCGTCGGAAACTCTGGAACCGTTCCGCAAGTACCTTACGGTGCTGGCGGAGCTGCACCTCGACCGGAAACTCCGTGGGAAGCTCGACCCCTCCGATGTGGTCCAGCAGACGATGCTACGGGCGTATTCGGCCCTGGGCGAGGTGCGCGATCCCCGGCCCGAGGTGCTGGTCGCCTGGCTGCGGCGGATTCTGGCCAGGACACCGGCCGACGCGGTCAAGCATTACGAGCGGGACAAGCGGGACGTCGCCCTGGAGCGGTCGTTGGCGGCCGACCTGGACCGCTCCGCGTCCGGGTTCGCAGCCTGGCTGGCCGCCGACCAGACCTCGCCCAGCGGCCGAGCCGAGCGGAACGAGGAGCTGCTGCGGATGATCGAAGCCCTGGCGGAACTGCCCGACCTGATGCGCGAAGTGGTTGTCTTGAAGCACTGCCAGGGCTGGACGCTCCCCCAGATCGCCGCGCGGATCGGCCGTAGTGTCCCGGCCGTCGCCTCGCTCTTGCGGCGAGGGCTGGAAGGCTTGCGGAAACGGATGAAGTCGGGGGAGTGATCCTCGATCTTTCCGCCGATCGCGTTCATGCGGGGCCCGGTTGTTGAAGCCAGGGCATCCCACGTATCATAGCATGGAATGTTCCGGATTGAGTTGGTAGAGTGTGGCGAGGCCGCGATGCCGCGGCTCGATCGCTGCTTGGTACGGCTTTGCCACGCACCCTACCCCTGGTACCCCCTCTCGGCCGGCTTGCTTGTTTCGACCGCGCGGATGTAGCATCCTGGAATAAGATGAGCTGCCACAAGCGGAGAGACGAGCAATGCGGATTCCTGTATTGATTGAGAGGGTTCCTGGAAACGGGTTTCGGGCGAAGGGTGGGGAACCTTTAGCCATCAGCGCGGAGGGGACAACGCGTGCCGAAGCAATTGCGCGATTAAGGAGCCTGATCGTTGATCGTCTCGCCGTCGGGGCCGAGTTGATCAGCTTGGACCTGGAAACCAAGGATCATCCGCTTGCCCCTGTGCCTGGATGGTCCGAGGACGACCCACTCCTTGACGAGTGGCAAGGGGCCATCGAGACTTATCGACGACAGATTGAAGCCGATCCAGACCGGTGATGAGCCTTTATATTCTTGATACCGACACGCTGACTTTGGCTGAGCGTGGTCAGCGCGATGTGAGTCGGCGCATCCTGGCGATTGATCCGAGCCAGTTGGCCATCACCGTCATCAGCATCGAGGAACAGCTTACGGGCTGGTACACGCTCTTACGCAGAACCAAGGATCCCGCGAAACTCGAGCGCGTTTACCTGCGACTGGCGGAGACTGTCACCTACCTTGGCCGATGGTCGATCCTGCCCTTTACCGAGGCCGCCATCGACCGCAGCGCCCAGTTGCGAGTCCTGAAGTTGAACATCGGCAAGATGGATCTGGCCATCGCGGCGATTGCCTTGGAACACGGCGGGGTCCTGGTGACTCGCAACACCCGTGATTTCCGCCGCGTCCCGGAACTCGCTTTGGAAGACTGGTCCTTGCCGCTCCCCTGAGCCGCCTGTTGCATCCTCGCGACGCACCTTACCTCTCTACCTCTCTCTACGATGCGGCTGGATTGCCGTCAAGCCTTTCGATAAGCATGAGTTTCACGACCAGGCAGGCCGCGGCAAAAGAATCGGCTGGTCCCGAGAAGAATCATGGTTCGCTCGCCCGGGAACGTCGTCTTTACGAGATAGGGCGATTCCAGCGGCCGAATGACCAGGTACGAATGATCCTCTGGATCGGGAGCAACCCATGACCACGCCGAACGACCCGACGATCTCGCACGACTCGCTCGACGCGGTCATCGCCGCCTACATGCTGGCCGTCGAGGCCGGCGATGTCCCCAACTGCCAGGAGCTGCTCGACCAACACCTCGAGCACGCCGAGGCGCTTCAAGCCTTCTTCGCCGACCTCGATCGCATGGACCGCGTCGCCTCGCCCTTGCGCCTGGCCGACGGCCTGGACGCAACTCATGCGGTCGAGGCGGCCACACCGAATTGCCGACCGACCGCTACTTCGGCGATTACGAGCTGCTGGAGGAGATCGCCCGAGGCGGGATGGGGGTGGTGTACAAGGCGCGGCAGGTGTCGCTCAACCGGCTCGTCGCGCTCAAGATGATCCTCGCCGGCAGCTTCGCGTCGAGCCGTGACGTCCAGAGGTTCCACGCCGAGGCCGAGGCGGTGGCGAACCTCGACCACCCCCATATCGTGCCGATCTATGAGGTGGGCGAGCACGAGGGCCAGCAGTACTACGCGATGAAGTTCGTCGAGGGTACCTCCCTGGCGAAGCACCCTCGAAGCGATCCGCGCAGCGAAGTCGAAGGCATGGTTGCCGTGATCCGGGCCGTGCACCACGCCCACCAGCGCGGGGTCTTACACCGTGACTTGAAGCCCTCCAACGTACTCGTCGATTCCCAGGGAACGCGACTCGTCACCGACTTCGGCCTGGCGAAGCGACTCGGTGACACGGACCGGTCGTTGACCGAGCCGGGTCAGGTGCTGGGCACGCCCAAGTACATGGCTCCTGAGCAAGCCGCCGGGCGCAAAAACCTGACCGTCGCCGCCGACGTGTATAGTCTGGGCGTGATCCTCTACGAGCGCCTGACAGGACAGACGCCGTTCACAGGCGAGAATGTCGTGACCCTCCTGCGTCAGGCCCGCGAGTCCGAGCCGCCGCGGCCCTCGTCGATCCGGCCGGGACTCGACCGCGACCTGGAGACGGTGGTGCTCAAGTGCCTGGAGAAGGAACCAGGCCAGCGTTATCCCTCGGCCGAGGCCCTGGCCGACGACCACCTGGACCGCTGCCTCCGCGGAGAGCCAATCCTGGCGCGGCCCGTGGGCCAGGCGGAGCGGTTCTGGCGATGGTGCAAGCGGAACCCCGTCGTCAGTGGCCTGACGGCGGCGCTGGCGTTGTCGCTGCTCGCAGGATTCGTCATTTCCACATTTCTCGCAATACGGGCCGGTGACCGAGCACGGGCCGAACACGCTCAGCGTCAGCGGGTCGACAAACTGCTGCTCGATGCGCGGCACAAATTGGTCGAAGCCAACCTCGACTGCACGATGGCGCGAATCATGAGTTCGCTCACCTTCCTCCCATTCGTTCGAGGCCCATTGTATCCCGAGTCTCAAGTCTCATCCGTCCCGGCTGTGGATGCCAGGACCACTCACGAAACCCAGCACAATCTCATCGCGGTGGGAAACGGCCTTCGGTAATCAGGGCTTCGCGGACGGCAATCATGCTCGGCTCGTTCGCGTCAAGGACCTGGATCGTGGCCCGTCCGAGGGAAGTGAGTCCAACGAGAACTCCCGCCCGCCAGGCAAAATGCTCTCGCCACTTGTCGCGCCGAGGATGATAGAGGCGAATGACTTCCTCGGTCATCGGATCGATTCCGGCGACGTTAGGGCCTTTATGCATGTTGCAATGGACACAGCAGAGGGCCAGGTTCGAGAGCGCGTCGCCCCCGCCGTGCTGACGGGCGATGATATGGTCGATCTGGTGTCGCAGCCTGGAAGCGGACTGGGGGAGTTGACAGTACTCGCAGCGATGCCGAGCCCTCCGGCGCACATGCTTCTCCGCCTCCGTCATCGCTTGGCCTTGCGGTTGAACTCCTGCAGCGAAAGGCGGGCTTTGGACTGGAGGATCATGAGTTCGTTATTGACACGAAGATACTCTTCGAGCTCGGCTCGCTCTTCCTCGGACAGGGACCCCTCCGCGGCTTTCGTCGAGAGCAGATCAACGCGCTGTCTGTCTTCCGCATCGAAATCGAGCGTCAAGATGGCACGAGCAGCCTCAGGGGAGAGCGTTCCCTGCCCCGGCTTCACGACGCGGCCCCAGATGGCGGACGCTGTCCTGCTCGGACTAACAGGCGGTTGCATGGAGCTTCCTCGAGTCAAGAGTCTCTTGTTGCTCGCGCTCATTCTATACCCGCATGAACAGGCATTCAATGTTACGGCTTGTCGCCCTGACCATTGGTCTTGGCCGTTGCCCCCGCCAGGCTCTCTGGCGATTCGGTGCCGGGCATGGGGAGGTAATCGTCGTGCAGGAAGCGGATGATCATTTCCACGTCGTTGCTGCGCAACTGGTCGGGGCCGAATGGGGGCATTTGCGCCTTATCCTCGAAGAAGCCGTAGAGGTCGGGGGCGCCGGGCTTGCGAATCATCCGGGTGAGCCACCGGGTCGAGCCCCAGGCGAAAAGCCCCGGCGCGTCGCGCGTGCCTCCCTCGGTGAAGCCCTCGATCTGGTGGCACTTGCCGCATTCTTTCTGGAACGGCTGGTTGCCTTTGTGTTCGGCCACGCCGGGGCTGTTTAGCCACTCATCGGCGGTCAAGTCGTCGGGGATCCGGGCGAACGACGCGACGAAATCGGCCACGTCGTCGAGCTGCTTGCCCTTGAGCTTCGAGCTCTTCTTCCATTCCAACATCCCGCCCAAGCTGGGGACCTTGCCGAAATAGGCGGTCGCCGCGGGGTTCTCGAGCAGGCCGCGAACCCAGGTGCGGGAGCCGAAGCCCTTGAGGTCGGCCGCGGTCTGCTCGCCGGTGCCCTGTCCGCCCAAGAAATGGCAGCCCAGGCACTTCTTCTCCAGGGCGGCATGCCCGTGGGTTAGCGGGTCGTGCCGCAAGAGGAACCCGGCTCCTGCCGGCGGGATGCCGGCCGCGGGGCTGGCCGCGAGGAAAAGTGCCCGCTCTTGGGCCGCATCGGCCTTCTTCCTGGCTTCCTGAAACTGCGGGTCAGCCGCGTCGGACTTGAGGGCCTCGACGGTCAAGTAGCCGGCGCCTCCCAGCAGCCCGAACATCCCTGCACACGCGAGAAAATGGAGGAACCGCGAGGGCAAGATCCGGTCCAGCAGCGGCAGCAGGAACAGGAACAGGAGAATGGTCGAGGGGATGACGATCGAGCCGATCCACTCGAGGCGGCCCGGGAAGTGCTTGAGCATCTGGAAGAGGCAGAGGAAGAACCACTCGGGCCGGGCCGGGTAGTCGGAGCTCGAGGGATCGGCCGGCGCGTCGAGCGGAGCACCTCCCTTGATCAGATCCAGGGAGACCATGATTCCCACGACGATGCTCAGGAAGGCAACGTTTCTGAAGGTCTGCGCCGGCCAGTAGGTCTCGGCGGCCCACCGCTCCGGTCGCGTGGGAGGCGTCAGCCCGTGCCGCCGAGCAAGCATTACGTGGGCCCAGAGGCAGAGGATCATCAGGATGGGCAGGATGGCCACGTGCAGGCCGAAAAGGCGGGTGATCGTCTGGTTGCCGTACTCCGTGCCGCCGACCACGATCGTCTTGAGATAGGGGCCGATGACCGGGGCCCCGCCCATGATGTTGGTCATGACCTTGGTGGCCCAGTAGCCCTTCTGGTCCCAGGGAAGCTGGTAGCCGGTGTGGCCGAAGGTCACCGTCAGCACCAACAGGGCCAGGCCGAACCACCAGTTGACCTCGCGAGGCGTGCGGTAGGCGCCGGCGAGTATTACCTGAAGCAGGTGGAAAACCAGCAGCACCATCACCGTCGACGCCCCGAAATGGTGCAGACCGCGGATGAACCAGCCCATCCACATGATGTTATTGATGTAGTACACACTGCCCCAGGCGCTCGCGGACGACGGGCTGTAGGCTGTCATCATCAGCACGCCGGTCACGGCCTGGATCAAGAAGACCGAGGCGAGCGCCGAGCCGAAGACATAGCACCAGCGGGCGCCGCCCGGGATCTGCTCTTCGCTGAACGTGCGGATCAAGGTCCGGTAACCGGTCCGGTCATCCAGCCAGTCGGCAAGTTGGTTAAGCAAGGGGAATCCTTTCCTGGGCCAGGGTCCGGAACCGTTGGAACTTGACGCGAACCTTGGGGTCGGGCTCGGCCGTCAGCTCGACGTCAAGCCGGTCCATCGGTCGCGGTGGCACCTGGTTTCGTGGCTTGCCATCGAAGTCGAACGCGCTGGTGTGGCAGGGACAAAGAAAGCTCTTGCCATCGGCCGACAGGTTGATGGCGCAGCCCAGATGCGGGCACTCCGCCGTGAAGGCGATCACCTCGGGCTTGGTGCCGGCCGGCTGGCGGATCAACCAGACCGAACCGACCGGCTCGCTGGGATACTTGATCCAGGCGTCGGTTTGATCCTGGATGATCGCGAAGGATCGCGGGACCCCCACCTTGAGC
>JBAUOX010000328.1:0-2447 GCA_049579985.1 Isosphaeraceae bacterium
ACCAGGGGCCGGGGCGGCACCCGCGCAAGGACCGCCACCAGTCCCACGATACCCAGCCCCAGCGCGGCCCAGGCGGACAGGATCAGCCCGCGGACGCCGGGAGCGGCCGCGCCCCAGGCCAGGACTCCGGCAATCGCCGCCAGGACGAACAGGCCAAGCAGGCCGAGGACCCGGTCGATCACCAGCGTGGCGATCGCTCGGGTCTTCCGGATGTGCATTCGCGAAAGGTAGGACGCCTTGATGAGGTCGCCCCCCACGGCACCCGGAAGCACCAGGTTGAAGACGTAGCCGACGAAGCCCAGCAGCATCGTGGCCCGCAACGTGAATCCCGGCTCGACGACGCGGACCAGGAGGTGCCAGCGGAAGAACGTGATCAGCAGGCCGAGCTGCGAAATCAAGAGCACCAGTCCCAGCATGCCCGGGTCGACCCCCCGGCCGAGGATCTCGCGCGCCTGGGCGCGATCTTGCCAGAGGACAACAGCCAGCAGCGCAAAGGCCAGACCCACTAGACCGACTTTTCGTAGTTGAAAACCAATGAAGCAAGAAACTTCCCGTGGCTTGCTCTTTTGCCCAGCTTCACGCCGCTGCCTTGATCAGCGGACGACCCGTGTACGTCCAGCGGAACGGCTTGGCAAACACTCGATTGAAATATTCGATGAAGTTCAACACCTTCATGCGCAAATCATCCACCGAGGTGAATGAGCCGCGCCGGAACACCTTCCGCATGATCACCCCGAACACCACCTCGATCTGGTTCAGCCACGAGCTGTGCTTCGGCAGATACACGAACCGAATCCGGTGGCTCAACTCCGACAAAAACGCTTGCCGGCTCGCCACTGACTTCAGCACCCCGCGCACCCCCTTCTTGCCCAGATCGGTGGGGACTTCACACGCTTCGGCCACCAACTCCACCAAGCTCTCAGAGCCATGAATGTTCAAGTTATCCACCACAAAGACCCACGAACCCTTCGGGTCGGTCGCCACCGTCTGCTCGATGTGGCTGGCGAAATCGTCCTCGGTCCGTGTCGGACCGATCGTCGGCGCGATCAACTCACCCGTCGTCACCTGGAAGTTCCCGATCAGGCACACGGTCCCGTGCCGCGTGTACTCGAACTCGATCAGCTCACGCTTCCCCGCGATCATCGGTTTGCTGGGGGCGTTCCGCTCCAGCGCCTGCATGCCCGTCATCTCGTCCACGCAGACCGTGTGAGTCCCGTCGCTCTTCTCCAACGCAGGCGCTCCAAGGTACGTGTCACAGACGGCCCTGACTTGTCGGGCAAAGACCTCCGGATCCTTCTCGGTGGTGTTCAGCCAATACCGGCTCTTGTGGGGCTGCAAGGCGGCCTCGCACAGGTAGCGGTTCACCTGCGAGGGCGAAATGGATCTTCCGGGGATAAGTGCGAATGCCGGGGAAAACGGCCCTCGCCCAGTAAGAAGGACCACAAATCCCGGGATGCTCGCACCAAAAAACGGAAGAGCCGGCGAAATTGACACCACGATGCCGCGCTTGATCACCTCATCGGTCAGTTCCTTGACCGTCCAGTGGGTGATCGGCAGGCCCGACTTCTCGGGAGGCTCGCAGGCGACGGCCAAGATCTGGGTGACCTGCTCGGGGGTGAACTTGGCGGGGGCGCCGGGGCGTGGTTCGTCGTTGAGGACCGCTTCGATGGCCCGTCGCAAGACGGCGTGGGACTCACAACATTCGAGGTCAACGAGTCGATTCCACGCCTTGGCCCAGCGTCGTCGCCAGCGTCCGACTTGGCGGTGTGTGAGGCCGACCCTCTGGGCGATGTCTTGATTGAGAAGGCCCTCGAAGGCCAGGACAATGATCAAGGCGCGTTGCCGAAGCCGCGAGGGTGCGGTGACGGAACGGGAAAAGGTGTGAAGGATTTCCTGCTGACGCTCGGTGATGATGGTCTTGGCGGCCTTGCCCGGCATGGAACGAGAACTCCTGGTGACTGGAAAGTTAGCGAAGCCGGGTAATTTTAGCGCGTCAGTCAACTTCTTGGGCTCTCGAATACGAAAAGTCGGTCTAGGGCGGCGTTGACCAGCGGGCCGAGTGGGCCCTGTCGGGACGATCTCATAGGCATAGGTCGGTTCTCTCGACCCTCCCATGAGAGGGTCGTCAGCCGAGTCCGGGACGGTCCCGGCAGGTGGCCACCGGTCCCTCGTATGAATGCTCCAGGCTGCGGGCCGACGAGGGGACGGGTCCCTCGACATGGCCTCAGGAGAACTCTAGCACAACACGGGACCCCCATCCCTTGCTCGCGGGGCCGTGACTGCCGGGGGCACTGGAAGGAAATCACTTGAACGAGACAAGCATGATGTGGAACAACCGCCCTCGGCTGGCCCGGCTTGAAACAGCCGTGGCAGCTGTTCCACATAAAACATCCACGATCCTCAATTGGCCAAGTGATTTTCTGACGGTTCCGGGAGCATGCCAGGAG